>JANMTH010000126.1:0-4280 GCA_031390305.1 Thermoflexaceae bacterium | reverse complement strand
GAGGTGGCGCTATCGAGCTCCGAAGCGGAGCGCGTGCCGATCATCCCGATGAACTCGACCATGCCAGTCCTCCTTCGCCTCCGCGGCTCCGAGGCTGATCTTACGCGGTTCGGCCGAGAGCGGCGTACGTCCTACCCAAGGCCCAGCACTTCGCGAAGGCTCGCTCCGATCGCGAGCAGGTCACGTTCGGACAGGCGCCCAAGCTGTCCGTCGAACGTTGAGCGTTCGACCGTCTCCGCGACGCCCTTCGCCATCGAGGGCCGCGGTCGCCCCGCGGTCGCCCAATCCGCCAGGGAGTGGTCGCCAAAGCGCCGGACGGCCAGGTTTGTGGTGAGGGGCACGATGAGGGCGTCCAGGCGTCCCGCATGAACGGCATCCACGCTCACGACCACGACCGGACGGCGTTTGATCCCCGAGCCGTCCGAGAACCGTACCTGGACGAGGAACACATCCCCGCGGCTACAACTCGTCGAAGATGGCGTCGTTGTCATTGTCCCAGATCGCCGTGAGCACGGGATACCGCAGGGCGTCGATGACGCTGTGCGGCTCGCCATTCTCGCTGCTGTCGATTCGCTGCGCGAGTCCGTGCTCCCGGGCTATCCGTGCGAGAGCCTCGATCTCCGGGTCGGTGAGGCGGTCGAGCAGCAAGTGGAGCGAATCTCGCGTCGTCACGCTCTCCAGTATAGGGATCGGGGCGGCTGGCTCCCGCTCTCTCTCCGCGAAGCGGTGGCGCTGGCCAGCCGACCTACTTCGCCTCCGCGGCTGATCTTACGCGCCTGGGCCGAGAGCGGCCCGACCGGCCATCAGGGCGACCATGTCGTCCTGGGGCATATGGATGCGGCTGCAGAGGACATCGCGGTGGTGCCGTTCGAGCGGGTGCGCTCGCATCAGCGCGGGGTTGCCGATCAGGGCGAGGCCGATATCGACCGCCCGGATCGCGTTCGTGGAGGCGACGGACTTCGCCAGCGCCGTTTCGTAGGTGTGGCGGGCCGAGTAGCCGTTCGCGTCGGCTTCGGCGGCGAGCGTCCCCACGAGCCGCTCCGCCGTCCAGAGCAGCGTCTCCATTTCGCCAGCCGCCGCCTGGAAGCGGGGGAGGGTGGCCAGCGAGGCGCCGAGGTTCGAGGGCTTCCGTTCGTGGAGGTAACCGGTGAGCCAGGTCTGCGCGGAACGGGCCACACCGAGGTAGAGCGCCGAGAGGACGAGGTTGTTCCAGGCGCCGTTCTCGGGGTCGGGTGGGATCCAGCCGTTCGGCGGGCGGATATCGAGCGCGTTCCCGGCGGGGATGGCTACGTTATCGAGGATGAGATCGTGGCTGCCCGTGCCGCGCATGCCCAGGTGGTCCCACGTCTCTTCGATGCGCAGGCCGGCCGCGCCCCGCGGGACCATGAACCAGCCGACGAGCGGGTCGGCGTCGTCCGTCCGGCCCCAGGTTACGAAGTGTTCAAGCAGCGGGCTGCCCGTTGCGTAGAGCTTGTGGCCAGAGATGGCGAAGCCGTTCGGGGTGCGCTTCGCCGTCGTTGCTGGCATACCGCCGCGAGTCGGCGTTCCGAGTTCTGGTTCGACGCGCATCACGTTCACGAGTGCGACGCCCTTGAGTGAGGCCTCGCACATCGCATCGTGGACAGGCCCCTTCCAGCGGCCGGAGAGGGCCGGGTAGGCGTGGTAGATGTAGTGCATAGCGAGGACGAGGGCGGTGGATGGTTCGCCAACGGCGATGGACTGGATCAGCCGGCAGATGGTGCTGAGGCCCGTTCCCTGGCCGCCGTGCCGCTTCGAGACCGTGAGGTTCAGGAGCCCGGCGTCGTGGAGCGCTTCGAAGTTCGCGAACGGAAACGCGCCGGTCCGGTCGATCTCCGCCGCGCGCGTTGCGAAATCGCGAGCGATGCCTTCGCCCCGGGTAACCACTTGATCTGGCGTCAGGTCGAACATTGGGGGCGGATCATGTCACGGATCGCCGTTCCCGCCAAAGCCGCTCAGACGGCGACGGAAGCGAGGATCAGCCGCTCCGCTTCGTCCCATGTCCGCGCGCGGATCTCTGATGCCGCTTCTGTTGACTCGACGAGGACGAACAGCCCCGCGACCGGAGTCTCGCCCGATCGAGTGCACCGCCAGAATTCGACTCGCGCCGGGCACTCACGGAGCGCATCGATGCGGTGGTCCAGGACGAGGTAGGTACCGTGGTCTCCGGCGACCGCGCCGACCTCACCGTCTCCGGTATCGAGAAGGCCGCGGACGGCGCCTACCGGTACGATCATCGGCCGCCATCCGGCGAGGGCGAACTGAAGTGCGCCGATCTCTGCATTCAACATACCCCCGATCGTGGCGGGCTGATGTTAATCGAGCGTGAACGATGCCCTATGCTCTGCAGCGCCGACGACTCACGAAGGAGCAGCGCATGGCCGAACGGAAGCTGATGGATGAGAACGAAGCGGTCCGCCGCTTCGTCAGCGATGGAGACAGCGTCTACGTCGGGTATACGGAGGTCGCCTATGGGCTCTGTCGGGCGATCGTGCGTGCGGCGCCGAAACGGCTGGAACTGATCGGCGGCTCCGTCGGCCCGCAGGGGACGATGCTGATGATGGCTGGTTGCGCCGATCGTGTCCGCGCTGGCTACATCGCCGGAGCTCTTCGCCCGGGCGCGATCACGGAGATGATGTCGGATGGCCGCTTGAAGTACGAGGACTACAGCAACCAGGCGATCGCCCTGATGCTGATGGCGGGAGCGCTCGGAATCCCCTTCATCCCGACGCGTTCGTTCCTCGGCACAGACTACCTGGACCCTGCGAACGTGGAGCACCCCGGGGCCTACCTGCGCGACCAGAAGTGGCGGCTGATGGAATCACCGTTCGATGGCCAGCCGTACGTCGCCCTGCCCGCCTTGAAGCCGGACGTTGCCGTGCTCCACGCCCAGCGCGCCGACGAATTCGGGAACGTTCAGGTGTGGGGGCACCAGGGCGACGCAAAATGGGCCTATTGGGCTGCAAAGAAGGTGATCGTCTCCGTCGAGGAGATCGTCCCCTCCGAGGTAATCCGGGAGGACCCGGGCCGGACGGTTGTCCCGGGGTTCAAGGTCGCGGCGGTGGTCCACATGCCGATGGGCGCCCACCCGAGCGGCAAGGCGGGCTACTACGACTTCGACTACGCCTTCCAGGCGAAGAGCGGGATGGGGCGCATTGGCCGGAACGAAGCGGAGTGGGCGGAGTGGTCCGCGAAGTGGATCTACGGCGTCGCCGACAACGCCGGCTACCTTCAGCGGTACCGCGAAGAATTCGGGGCGGAGGCGCTGGAGGCGATCCGTGTGGATGCCGGCCCTTCGCCGCAAGAAGGCGTCCGCTACGGCTACGCCAGCCAGCTCCGGTTCCGGATGTGAGGAGACGCGATGAGTGACGACTACTACACGCTGGCCGAGATGATGTGCGTGGTGGCCGCGCGCGAGTTCCCGAAGCGGGGCGTCTGCATGCTTGGCATGGGCCTTCCCGTGCTCGCGGGAGCGCTGGCGAAGATGATGCACGCCCCCGATCGCCATCTGCACGGAGGTCGGCGCGTTCGATTACGAGCCGGCGGCCGATGTGCCTCGCGCCTCCATCGGCATCCACGACCTGATCCTGAACCATGGCTCGGCGATGGTGAGCGATATGGTCGATGCCCTGGGCACGCTCCTGATGGGCGGAAACGTCGATTTCGGCGTGCTCCAGGCGGCCCAGGTAGACCGCTTCGGCAACCTGAACACGCTCGTCCTCGGCGACTATACGGCGCCCGAGCGGCGGCTCGGTGGGACGGGCGGGAACACGGAGATCGCCTGCCTGGCGAAGCGGATGATCACGATCATGCCCCAGGAGCGCCGGCGCTTCGTCGAGCGTGTGGACTTCCACCCCAGCCCAGGCTACATCGAAGGGCCGGGCGCCCGCCGCCGCCACGGGCTCGATCCGCAGGGGCCGAACCGCGTCGTCTCGACGTTTGGCGTCTACCGCTTCGATACGCCGGATGGCGGCGAAAGCGGCAGCTGCGAGATGGTCCTGGAGGCGGTCTTCCCCGGCATGGACCCCGATGTCGTGAAGATGGAGACGGGCTGGGACCTCAAGGTGGCGGAAAGCGTGCGGGAGATCGAACCGCCGGCGGACGACGAACTGGCCCTCCTCCGGCGGCTCGACCCGTACAGCTACTACCTCGTGCCGGGGCGGTACTGAGATCTGGGCGTCAGCCTCTGCGCCGCTGGTATACTCCTGGATATGAAGTTATCAGTGACCATCTACCAGGACGAAGATGGCTGGTTCGTGGTC
>JANMTH010000116.1:0-4082 GCA_031390305.1 Thermoflexaceae bacterium | reverse complement strand
TTCTTGTTCGGGCAATCGTAGTCGTCTTCTGCGGCCTGGGCGTCGATAGACGGCGCCTGCGGAAGGCCGTGGTGGCCGGCTGCCTGATGGTACTGATGCTGGCTGTGCATCGTGGAGGAGTCCGCGTTTCCGCCGGAATCGGCGGCAAAGGCGATCGCGCCTCCGACCATCGCCAGGGCGGCGGGGACACCGACGGCAACGGCGAGTCGCGTCTTCAATCTGCTCATGACAACCTCCGTTGCGCGGACCATACCACGCCAAGGGAAACGTTTGGTTAGCCTTTACCCGGACGCCATGTCACGAGGCCGAGTGGCTGTGGCTCCCAGGAGAGCGCGTATCGGCCGTCTCGTTCGGTCAGACGCTCCTGGGCGAGCCGGGCGAGGAGCGCCCCTTTCTCCGATTCGGGGCTGATGAAGAGCTGCTGGTAGAGCCAGATAAGGGGGTCGCGCGCCTCGCCGTAGGTCACCGGTGGGCGGTCGAACAGCCGCACCTCGAAGAGCCGACCTCGGGCGAGGAGGAGGGCCATGAACTCGGCGAGGCCGGGAAGCCGCGCCCGTTCTTCGCCGTGGACGGGCGGCCAGAACGGCTCGGCGAGGTAGGGGGGCGAACCGGCGACGAGGACGGCCATGCAGAGGCGGCGCGCGGAGGCTTCCATGGCGTCGATGAACGGCCCAATCGCCTCGATGTCGTAGCCGATGTGGGAGATGAGGCTGATGTCGGCCTCGGGGGCATCGGCCATAGGCCAGGTGCTCTGGAGGATGCGGACGTTCGCGATCCCGTGCTCGGCCATGCCCTCGCGGAGGACGGCGAGCATGGCGTCGGACGGCTCGATGGCCACGACTTCGCGCGCACTGAGGGCCAGGGGGAGGGCAAGCCGCCCTCCACCCGCGCCGATATCGAGGACCGACTCGCCATCGGCGACCAGGGCCTTCAGGGCGTTGAGGGACGGTTCATCGGTGCGATGGGGGTCGGCGCGGAACATCGCCGAGATCGGGGCGTAGAAGTCGCGAGGTGGTTCGCCCTCACGCACACGCTCCGCCTGATCGCGATTGGCGCGGACGCGGGCCGCCCAGGCCTGGAGCGCCTCGCTGGCGCCGGGGTTCAGTGTGTCGTTCATGGGCCGGAGTCTGCGCCGCGCGGCGGGGGCAGCGCAAGCTCGGGCGATACGGCCCGGCTGGCGCATGTGATAGGCTCATTTCACACCTGCCGGGAGATCGTCGCGAACATGGCCATCCGCAACCCCAACGAACCCTTCACACGCATCACGGTCGCCGAGGCGAAAGAGAAGTTAGACGCTGGCACGGCCGTGATGGTCGATGTCCGGAATCCTGAGGAATACGTCGAAGTCCACGCGGCCGGGGTCCGCCTGATCCCCGTGAATACGGTCCTGGGAGAGGCCAAGCAGATCCGGGATTTCGCCGGCGGCAAAGAGGTCCTCTTCATCTGCAAGTCTGGGCAGCGCTCGGCCCTCGCGGCCGAGTACGCGACCGCCGCGGGCCTGGACGACCTGTCGATCTACAACGTGGAGGGCGGCACGACGGCCTGGGTGGACGCGGGGCTCCCGACGGGCGATTAGTACTCACTTGAGTAAGTTGGCGTTCGTTGCCGGGCATCTTGCCCTCACCCCCAACCCCTCTCCCAGTGCGCTGGGCGAGGGGAGCCCCCAAGGCCGGAGCGGGCGCGAGCGTTCGCGCCTCGACCGCCTCCGGGGATATCGTGGCGGATGATGAACGGCCCATTCGAACTCTTCGCCGGCACGCCTTACGGGCAGTTCCGGCTGCTGCGATGGGAGGGCGTAACGCCCCCGGTGCTCTTTCTGCACGGGCTCACGGCGCTGGCGGATGCCTGGACGCCCGTTGTCGAATGCCTTGGTGCCGACCGGCCGGAGTGCCTCGCGCTCGACCAGCGCGGCCACGGCGACAGCTTCGCTCCAGCCACGGGCTACGCGATCGGGGACTTCGTGGGCGACGTCCGCGCCGTCCTCGGGCCACTCCGCATCGACCGGCCGCACCTGGTGGGGCACTCGATGGGCGCATGCGTCGCTCTCGTAGCGGCCGCCCGCCACCCGGAGCTCTTTCGCACGGTCACGGTCGTGGATATCGGCCCCGAACGCTGGACGAAGAACTGGACCGAGACGGTCGCGGCGATCGACCGCATGCCAGAGCGTTTCTCGCGCGATGAAGCCGTGGCCTTCCTGACGCGGAACCGTCCCACTCCGCCGGATCGGCTGAAGCTGCTGTTGTCGCGGGTGGGCGAGGCTGAAGACGGCACGTTCCGCTGGCGCGGCAGCCCTGAAGCCTGGAAGCAGGCCGTCCGTTCGCACCGTTCGCGGGACTTCTGGGCTGATTGGGGAGGGCTCTCCATCCCGGCCCTCCTGATCCGCGGCGGCGCCTCGGCCGAGCTTCGTGGGCCGGTGGGGGACGAGATGCGGCGCCGCAACCCCTCCGTTGGTTATGAGGAGTACGAGGGAGTCGGCCACAACATCCCGCTGCTCGCGCCGGAGCGCCTGGCGGCTTCGCTCTCCCGATTCTGGCGCACGCAGCGGTAGCCAGTAGGCTATGGGCGATGAGCCGTCTGTTTCTGGTCTGCGCCTTGAGCGGGTGTCTCGGCGCGGCCGCGATCTCGCTGACGTTCGCCCAATCCGGCCCGAGCCTGAGCCGCCGCGTCACGTTCGCGGCGATCGCGCGCGACGGCTTCGCGCCGCCCCCACCGCCAGCGGCGCCCGCGCCTCCAGCGGCGCCCGTCGACAACGGCCCGATCGTCTCGGTTTACCTTGGCTCCGGCGCGGTCCTCGCCACCAGCCCGGTCGAGCGCCGGGACACCCGCTTCGAGAGCGGCCAAGAGTACTTCGAGAACCCGACGGCGCCGCACTTCATCGTCCACTACCCGCGGTTCGGCGTGCCCGGCCGGCCCGGCGCGAATACGATCCTGGCGGCGCACGTCAACTACCTGGGTTTCGGGCCGGGCCCGTTCGCATCGATCGCCGCCGCCCGGATCGGAGACACGCTTACGCTCGCGATGAGCGACGGCACGGCCTACGCGTTCACGGTTCAATCCGTCGATATCATTCCGTTATCCATCATCGACATGGACGCGGTTGTCTTCCCGGCCCTCGCTTCGACGCGAGAACGGGCGACGCTGATTAGCTGCGGGGGAACGTGTATTCCGAACGGGGCCGGATGCGACTACGACAGCCGCGTCGTGCTCGTCGCGGAGCGCTTTCTCGACTGATTCAGGATTCTTCGAGGAACTTCGGGCGAAGACGACGGCATATGTCGCTTGCGAGATTGTAAAGCCCCCGTCGAATTGCTATTTTCGATGCCGCGCCACAGTCTCGTCTTTCGATGGCGCTTCCTTCTCAGTCCAAACCTGGCCCCGAGGTACGACGACCGCATGATCGACGACATCCTGAAAGAACGTACGGTGACGGCGGCTGACGAGATGCTCGGGAGCGTCCTCAGCCGGCTTTCGAGCGGTGAGTTCACGGATGACGAACCGGACGGCGAACCGGTCGCGGTTACGCTCGCGGAGGACGAAGAGACGGCCGAGGAAGAGGAGGTTGATACGACCGCGCTCCTCGCCGACGAGCCGGACGGCATCGACGACCCGGTGCGGATGTACCTCCGGGAGATCGGCAAGGTGTACCTCCTCACGGCCGACGACGAAAAGCACCTTGCGCGCCAGCGGGAGGAGGGGATCCATATCCGCCAGATCGAGGAGGCGTACGTCGCCGCCTACGGCCACCCGCCGTCGGCCGCCCGCGTCGCCGTTTCGCTCCTCGAACAGTGGACGGGGCTGACGACGACGTACAAGGCGGCGAAATCGTTCATCGATGAGTACGAGAAAGTGGCGGCGAAGAAGGCTCCGGTCTTCGACGAAGCGGGCGTCGAAATCCCGCCGCGAACGCCTCGCTGGCGCGCTCCGGAGGGGCCGCGGGTGAAGCCGCTCTCACCCTCGGAGACGATCGGCGACCCGCAGTTTCGCGGCCTCGTCGATGCCGAGATGGACCTGGACTACCGCAAGTACGCGAACGCGAAGCAGAAGCGCTCCGAGCCGGAAGAAGCGGAACGCACGCACGGCGA
>JANMTH010000103.1:0-9945 GCA_031390305.1 Thermoflexaceae bacterium | reverse complement strand
GCTAACCCCGGCCGATGAAACCCACCACATCGATAAGCAGCGCTTCGATGTCCCCTTCGTCTGCGGCTGCCGCAACCTCGGTGAGGCCCTCCGCCGCATTGGCGAGGGCGCGGCCATGATCCGCACCAAGGGCGAAGCCGGCACCGGCGATATCGTCGAGGCTGTCCGCCACATGCGCACCGTCCAGGACGAGATCCGCCGCATCCAGAACATGGCCGAAGACGAGCTCTACACCTGTGCCAAGGAACTCGGCGCGCCACTCGAACTCGTCCGCCAGGTAAGGCGCGAAGGGCGGCTTCCAGTCGTGAACTTCGCCGCCGGCGGCATCGCCACTCCCGCCGATGCCGCCCTCATGATGCGCCTCGGCGCCGATGGCGTCTTCGTCGGCTCCGGTATCTTCAAGTCCGACAACCCGGCCCTGATGGCGAAGGCGATCGTCGAAGCCACCACCCATTACCAGGACGCCGATGTCATCGCCCGCGTCAGCACCGGGCTCGGCAGCGCGATGCGTGGCATCGCAGTCGCCTCCCTCCCGGAAAAGGAGCTGCTCGCCACCCGGGGCTGGTAGACGCCGCTATTCGGTTGGCGCGTCACCGCGCTTGCGTGGCTGCTACACTGGCCCGATGGAACCGCTGCCGATCAACGACGATCCGGTGCCGTTGTACCACGCCGAGGGCGGCCGCGCGGCCCGGGTGCGTGGTACGCGCATCCCGATCCAGCGTGTCGTCTACTCCTTCAACCAGGGTGAAAGCCCAGAACAGATCGTCGCCTCGTTCCCGTCGCTCGATCTCGCCGACGTCTACAGCGTCATCGGCTACTACCTCCGTCACCGCGGTGAAGTGGATGCGTACTGCGCTGAGATCGACCGAATCGAGGCCGAGCTGCGAGAGGAGTCGAAGCGCCGGCATCCGACCGATGATCTCAAGGCAAAGATGGAATCCCGATGGGCTGAGCTGCATGATCCTGCTCGCCGCCGATGAGAATATCGACTGGACCATCCTCAGTGGCGTCGAGCGTGCCGGGCGAAATGTAAAGATTCCGCGGGCCCAGTTGAGCGGTCTCGAAGCCCAGCGGGATCACCTCGTCCTGGCATGGGCGGCGAGCGAAGATCGCGTCCTCGTGACCCATGATGCGGCAACGATGGAGGTGGAGGCATACGCGAGAGTCGCCGCAAACCAATCGATGCCGGGCGTCCTTATCCTTCCTCAATCGGTCTCAGTGGGCGACGCGGTCCGCGAACTGCTCTTGATCGTGGAGTGCGGAACGGATGAGGACTTCCGTGACCGCGTGACCCACCTCCCCCTCTGAACCCGCCACCGAACCGTCACGCTTTCGCCGCCGGCTCCTGCCGATACCTGTCATAGCGCCGTCCTTTGCGATGGCCGTGGGGGCGAAAGATGCGCATCAACGGGTCACAGCTTCACGCCGTGGCGTTCCATTCACTCAGCGAACGCCACGAGCGTACGGAATCACTCCGTTCCTGGCGCGGCAGCCAGCGGCCGGACTTCGAAGGCCGTATTCGCCCACAGGCCGGCGGCGCGGATAGCAGCGCCATCTCCTCCGGTGCACGAGGCGCCCACGAAGCCTCGAAAGCGAGCGGCCCGCCAGAAGCCGGCGACCGAAGTGATGGCCCGGCGGATCCGAAAATCCGTCTCCTCGTGGCCCTCATCGAGAGGATGACCGGAAGAAAGATCCAGCTCTTCGGTCCCACCAGGATCGAACACGCCGCCGCAGACGCCCAGGCCGGTGCCGAGGCCATCCAGAAAGCCGTCGCGCCGCCGCTGCCCGCTGGCTGGGGCATCGAGTACGGCCTCGACGAGGTTCGCGCCGAAAGCGAGACCACGCGGTTCTCCGCCGAGGGTGTCGTTACGACCGCCGATGGCAAGGAGATTCGCTTCAAGCTCGAACTTCGCATGGAGCGCCAGTTCATCGAGGAGCACCACCTCCGCGTCCGCCTCGGTGACGCCCAGCTCAAGGACCCGCTCGTCCTCAACTTCGATGGCACGGCGGCCGAACTGGGCGACACGATGGTGAACTTCGATCTCGACGCGGACGGCCAGAACGAGGCGATGCGCTTCCTCCGCCAGGGCAGCGCCTTCCTCTTCCTCGATATCGACCATAGTGGCCGGGCGACCAACGGCACTGAACTCTTCGGCGCCAAAACAGGGAAGGGTTTCGAAGAGCTGCGTCAGCACGACGCCGATGGCAACGGCTCGGTCGATGAGAACGCCGCCGCCTTCAGCTTCCTCCGCCTCTGGTCACAGGACGCGGAAGGGAACGACGAGGTCACGAACCTCGCCGAGGCCGGCGTCGGCGCCATCAACGTGAACGGGACCGTCACCCCGTTCTCGCTGAAAGACTCCGCGAACCAGCTCCAGGGCCAGATCCGCACCACCGGTGTCTACCTCATGGAGGATGGCGGAGCGGGCACCGTCCAGCAACTCGATATCGCCGTCTGAGGCGATCTCAGGCGGGCCGGATCGGCGTTCCCGCCTCGCCCATCAAGGCCGCCTGGGCGGCGTAGAGCTCCGCCGAGTAGAGCGCCGCCGTGCCGCTCGCCGCGGTTACTCCGCCATCAACAGCCAGCGTCTGGCCCGTCACGAACGACGAGGCGTCGCTCGCGAAGAAGAGCAGCGCCCCGGTCAGTTCGTCGGGGTCGCCAACGCGCGCCATTGGCGCCGAATTCTGGAAACGGTCCAGGAACTCGGGCACCGCGAACCAGCCGGTCGTCATCTCTGATGGGAACCAGCCGGGGGCGATGCAGTTCACGCGCACACCACGGTCCGCCCAGCTGACTCCCAGATTTCGCGTGAGGTTGATCACCGCGCCCTTCGAAGCCTGGTAGGCGGAGGCCAGGTTCTGCGAGGCGCCCATACCCATGATCGACGAGATGTTGATGATCGATCCGCCCTTGCCATCCGCCAGCTGGCGTTGCGCCACTTCGCGGCAGCACCAGTAGAGCCCGTTCACGTTCGTGTTGATCGTCGCCAGGAAGAGGTCGTCGGGGATCCGCTCCGGGAAGAAGCCGGCTTCCGCCGCGACGCCGGCGTTGTTCACGAGAATATCGACCCGGCCGAAACGCGCCCATGCCGCCTCCACCATCGCCGCCACGCTCGCCGAATCCGTGACATCGCACGCCTGGACGAGGACGGTCCCGCCCTCAGCCTTGATAGCGCTCGCCACCGCATCGAGCTTCTCGACGCGCCTCGCGGCCAGCACAACGTTGGCCCCGGCCGCGGATAGCGCCTGGGCGAACGAGACGCCAAGGCCAGATGACGCCCCCGTCACAATCGCGGTCTTCCCGGTCAGCAGAAAACGGTCGGTTACACTCATGGTTCACCCCTTGTAAGGCGCGGAGCATACCACGCCGCACAAGGGCCGGCCCCGCCAGCCCGGACGGCCTAGAGTTCGCGGACTTCGGCCGCCCGCCGCCGCGCCGCCGCCCGCCGTTCGCGGAGCAGATGGATCGCCGCCGGAGCCACTGAAAGCGCGACCATCGCCACGATCATCCCGGTGAAGAGCACCTCGAGGTTGGGCACAGCTTTGCCCACGACGTAGCCCGTGACTGTCATGCTCACTACCCACAACACGGCGCCCGTAACGTTGAACAGCGCGAACCGCCGATAGGGCATATTCGCCGCCCCGGCGACCGTCGGCGCGAACGTCCGCGCGAAGGCCAGGAAGCGCGCGAGGATGATCGTTTTACCCCCGTGCCGTTCGTAGAAAGCCCTGGCCCGCTCCAGGTGCTCGCGATGGAACCAGCGCGAATCCTCACGCGTGAAGATCCTCGGCCCCGCTTTCCGGCCGATCTGGTAGCCCACGGCGTCGCCGAGAATGGCCGCCACGATAAGTACCGGGATGACGAACCAGATGCCGTTGTAGTCCGCTATCTGGAGCTGCCCGCGTTGACAGAGCAACCCCGTCGTGATCAGCAACGTATCGCCGGGCAGGAAGAACCCGATAAGCAGGCCAGTCTCGGCGAAGACGATGATGAACAGGCCGGGGTAGCCGACGGCCGAGATCATCTCTTCCAGGTCCACCTTGCGGAACAGATAGAGCCCAAGCGCCGCGATTGCCAGCACCGCGAGGCCGATAAGCGCGTTTCGGAAGTTCAGCTTCATGGCAAGGGGCCCCGGTGCATGGTCGCAAGGGCCAGTCTAGCGGGCGGCTCCCATACGCACCGTAGCGCCCGGCTTTACCGGCCGTTCCTGGCCGTAGCGCTCCACGAAATCGGCCTCGCCCAGGAGCGCTCCGCGGCGCCGCTCGCTGACCGCGAGCTCCATCCGCGAGAGCTGGGCCAGGCCCTTCCGCGTGTCGCTCGCCACGCGCGCCTTGTCCTGGCGCTTCAACCGGAGCTTGAACAACCAGTACGTGAACGCCTTGAACTCCGCGTAGGGCACTTCCTCGCCGAGCATGATCCCCGTCTGTTCGTAGTGGATGGCGATCAGTTCGCGCAGCGAGAGCCCGTAGACGCGGCGGTACATGCCACCCTCGTGGTCTCGCGGGTCGCTCCCCCACGGCCGGTTCTGGTGCTCCTTGTGGATCTCCTCCTCCACGAAAAGCTGCAGCGCCTCTTCCACCAGGACGCCGTACAGATAGTTCAGGTGCGCCGAAAACTTGGCCGGGCCAAGCCGGTCCGCGAACTCGTCGTCTTCCAGGTCGATCGGCCAGTGGCCCTCGAAGAGGAGCGCCTCGGATTCCCGCGCCGGCACCATATCCCGGATCTCCTCCATCAGCCGCTCCGCCAGCAGCAGCCAGTCGAACGCCTCACCACCCACCAGATAGCGGAAGGGCCGCCCGTCGATCGTCTCTTCGGGCACCCGCCAATCGCCGATCGCTTCGAGGAGCGCGTCGAACCAGTGCTGTCCCGCGACGATCGACTGGCGCAGGCGCAGCAGCGTTTCATCCGGCGCCGGCAGCTGGTGCTCGGTGTCGGCCTCGGAAGCGGTCTCGGTTGCGGTCGCTGAACTGGACATCGTCGTCACTATACCAAACGGCAGATCCGCTGGCGTTCAGGAGTCCCCCGATTCATGCCAGCAACCTCTTCAGCCCGGCCGCCGTCAGTGAGGGAACGCCTTTAGCGGGGTCCAATCGATGGCCGTGCGCAGCGCCGTGCCACGACGACGGACCGGCCGCAAATCACTCCGCTTGGCGCCAACGAGAAAGCCCGCCTGGAAGGCGGGCTTTCGAATGCGAGATAAGGGGGCCGTGGATGTGTGGAGCGGACACGACATCCAGCGCAGCCCCAGACGTGTTGTACCATCCCCGAGACGGCTTCGCAAGCCCTGAAATGTAAAAATTCCGCACTTCTCCACCAGGTCAGCCACGCCCGCCGCCTACAGAAGCGGCCGCGGTGGCTTCGTCGCCAGGATGAAGAAGATCGAACCCGCCGCCGCCAGCCCCGCCAGGATGTCGAAGCCGATCCGGTAGTTGCCCGTCTGGTCGTACATGAAACCCGCGATCAGCGGCCCAGAGATCGTTCCGACGATGATGATCAGGTTCGAAACCCCGAGGATCGTCGCGAACGACGCCCGCCCGAAGTAGTCCGCCCGGATCGCCGCCATCTGCGGGCCGCGCAGCCCCCATGCCAGCCCGTGCAGTACCGTGAACGCCAGCACCATCCCCACATTCGCCGCATACGCCAGCAAAAGCAGCCCGCCCGCATGCATGAACATGCAGCAGACCACAAGGTAGCGTTTGCTGAACCGGTCGCCGATCGGGCCACCCAGAATCGTGCCCACGAGAAACAGGAGCGGGAGCACCAGCGTGATCGTCGAAGCGAAGCTCAAGGAGTAGCCCAGGCTCTCCTTCAGGTGCGAGATCAGGTGGACGTTCATCGCCGAAACGATGAACAACGCCGAAGCGTGGCCAAGGCCGACGAACCAGAACGCCCGCGTATGCACCGCCTCCCGTAGCGTGAAGTCGCGCGTGCCCGGCTCGCTCAGGCTCTCAACCGGCGAACGGTGGCCCGCCGCATCCGCCGCTGGAACCGGGTCGCCATCCAACCCCAGCCCCATGTCGGCTGGTTGCCAGCGGATGATCTGGGCCAGCGGCAGCCCCACCACAAGCAGAATGATCCCCGAGAGGACCGCCGTCTCCCGCCACCCGAACGACTCCATCGATTGCACCGTGAGCCGGACCGCGATCCCGCCGACCGCGAAGCCCGCCGTCGTCAGGCTGATCGCCGTCGCCCGCCTCCGTTCGAACCACTGGACGGCGGTGAACGTGATCGTCAGGTAGCCGCAAAGGCTCGCCCCAATCGACATCACGAAGAACGCAGCGAAGAAGAGGAGGAGGCCGTGCACCTGGCTGAAGATGAAGAAGCCGCCCGCGAAGATCACCAGCCCGGCCTGGCACACCAGCCGCGGCCCGAAGCGGTTGAGCAGCCATCCCTGGACCGGGCCCATTACCCCGCTTTCCGCTTCGCGCAGCGAAGAAGCGGCCGAAAGCACCGTCTTGCTCCAGCCAAATTCTTCGCGCAGGAGGACGACATAGGCGCCGAAGGCCTGGCCAAGCAGCGCCCCGCCCAGGAGCTGAATGCCCGCGCCCGCCGCCACGATCCACCAGCCATAGAACACGCCGTTGACGCGTCGCCGGGCTCCGCCGACGCCGCGCGATGGGGCTGCGGTCACAGGCGGGCCGGCCATGGGAGACGAGGCGCCAGGCTCATCGCAGGCTCCGCCAGTTCTTGTCCCGGGCGCCGGATTTCACGCGCACTACGGGACTGCGGCGTCGGCGAGTGTACAGCGGAACCAGCGTTCAGGCGGCGACGAAAAGCAGCCTCGCGGCGGCCAGCCCCCGGCCTGCCTCGTCTCCCGAGGCTTCGCCCCCTTCGCCTCCGCGGCGCGATTTGTGAAGGTTTTCCTCCACTCTTCATTTACGTCCCAAATGGGACTATACTCCGCCCCAGCGATTCCGTCGGGGTGAGTAGCGTCCCCTACGCCCGTCGGAACGCGAGCAGATGCGGCCCGGGCGAGTCTACCTCCCGCTTTTCTGACTACCGGGCCGTCTCTCCTCCCCCGTCCACCCTCGGTCCATGCCGCCGGGCGCCGCGTTGCCGGCCGGCGAATCCCCGAGATCTCCGTCCTCGCGACCAAAGGCACTGGCGAAAGCGGCGGAGACGGCCGATCTCCTCCTTGCATGGTCAGCCGTCTTCTCTCCATTCCACGCATCGCCCTGGCGCTCCTCTTCGGGGCCGGCGTCCTCGCCGCGCTCACCGTGGCCGCCGTCGCCCGCGAGCCTGTCGCGCCGCCGGCTGCCCCCCCGGCGGCGCCCTCGGCCGCCTCCAGCGCCACCAGCGGACCGGCGCCTCTCCAGTCTCCGGACCCTTCGCCGGCCGCCTCAGCGATCAGCTCGCCCTCCGTCGCCGCGGCCGACCCGGAAGACGCGCGAGCGATGGAGGGCGCTGTCGCCGTCCCCGCGGAAGACGCCGTCCCATTCGAAGCCCCCGTCCCCGATATCTCCAGCGGCCGCTTCCGTATGCCCCTCCGCTCGTTCTCCGTCACCGACCGCTTCGGCGCGCCACGCGGCGCCGGGTTCATCCACGGTGGTATCGACATGGCGCTCGACGGTCACGCCCCGATCTACTCCGCCTGTCGCGGTACCGTTGCCTTCACCGGCTACAACGGCACCTACGGCAACTACGTCATCGTCGATTGCGGCGAAGGCTGGACGACGCTCTACGGCCACATGAGCAAGATCACCTCGGCCGAAGGCCAGGCCGTCGCCCAGGGCGCCGAGATCGGAGTCACCGGCTCCACCGGCTACTCCACCGGCGAGCACCTCCACTTCGAAATCCGGTACAACGGCTCCCTTACCAATCCCGAAAGCTACCTGGATTACAAGATCCCGCCGGGGACGCCGCTCTCCTCCGGCCCGCTCTACTTCCCCGGTAGCGGCAGCAGCGTCAAGCCCTCCACGCCCGAAGCGACGCCCTCCACGGCGACGCCCGAGCCGACGAAGCTCCCCACGGCAACCCCAACGGCGACGAAAACGCCTACGCCGACAGCCACCCCGACCTGGACGCCGACCCCCCGCCCGCCAACGCCGACGCGCACGCCTACTCCGCGGCCCGTGATCAAGTAGGGCCGCCGCTCAGCCCTCAACGCCTTCGATGTGGCTGTGATCGTTCATCGTCCGTACGGTCACGCGGCCGCTCCCGGCCACCTGGATCCGCGTGAGCGAGGCGTTGTCCAGCGCGAACGCCCAGGTCGAGGCCGCCGGCATCCCCAGCAGTTCGGCAAGCAACGCCATGATCGCGTTGCCGTGGGAGACGAGCGCAACCGTCTTGCCCCGGTGTGTCTCGACAGCCTCGTGGAAGGCCGCGCTCGTCCGCTTCCGCAGCTCCTCTACGCTCTCGCCCCCCGGCGCCGAAATCTCGCAACGGAAGAAGGACTGCATCATCTCCGGGTGCCGTTCGATTAGGTCCTTGCCCGGCAACGCTTCCCAGTCGCCGTAGTGCATCTCCCGTAGCCGCCGGTCGAAGGCCGGTTTGATGGCATGGTTCGCCAGGGCGTGCCGTGCCGTGTCGGCCGCTCGCGAAAGGTCGCTTGAGATCGCGGCGTCGATCGTCACTCCCGCGAGCCGGCGGCCAAGGGCCTTCGCCTGGGCGATCCCGAGCGGCGTCAGGGCGGTCTCGGAATGCCCACAGAACAGCCCCTCGACATTCCCGAACGTCTGGGCGTGACGGATAACCAGGACTTCAGTGCTCACCTCCCTATTCTCAGGGCGCCGCCTGTTAGAAGTCAGCCGAAGAACGAACGATCGCTGACGACGGTCTCGGCGCTCCGGCGATGAAGGCCGCCCGGCACGCCCCCTCCGCAAACGTTTTACCGAGGTTTTACGCGCCGCTGCTCACTTTGTGTCTACCGGTGGCCACCGGTCCGATGCCCGATGGCCACTGGAATGTTACGGTAAGCGGAGCCGCCTTCGGGATATCTCCCGTAGGGGTAGCGGAGGAGAGGGAATGACCTCGTTCAAGAGGACCACGATCGGCATCGTGGCGGCCGGGCTCATGGTCTCGGCCGTCCTTGGCAGCACACTCGGCATCGCTCTGGCGCGCACCCGCACCGGCGAGACGCTTTCAAGCGGCTTCAACCTCATCGGCGGCCCCCTCGGCCAGAACGTCGCCCCGGATCAGTTCGTGGCCTGCCTGCCCGCGGGCAGTTGGAAGGCCGTCTATATCTGGGATGGCGCGACCCAGCAGTGGAAGCACCACCTCGTCGGCGTCCCCCTCTTCGTCAACTCCGTCGGCGCGGGCGGTATGGCCACGATTCCCAGCGGCGCCGGAGTCATCCTCCTCATGAACTCCTCGGTTTCCAACCCGAAGCTCAAGGATTCGAACGGCGAGGCCTGCTAGCCCGTACTGCGCTGAAAGAGAACGATGCCCGCCCGCACCCGCGCGGCGGGCTTCTTCGTACCCACCGCTTCGCCACGTACAATGGCTCCACAGGGAGAGAAGATGGCCGTCATCATCACGCTGCGCCGCGCCCATCTCGAAGCCATGCTCGAACACGCGCTCGAAGACGCGCCGATCGAATGCTGCGGCATGCTCTCCTGGCGCGATGGCGAGGTCGCTTCAATCCACCGCGCCAGGAACACGGCCGCCAGCCCCTATCGCTTCGAAGTCCACCCCCTGGAGACGCGCCGCCTCGTCGATGCGATGGAGGAGGCCGGGAACGAACTCGCTGGCTTCTACCACTCCCATACGGGCAGCGAAGCGCGGCCCAGCCCGACCGATATCCGGATGATGGGTCCCCTCTTCGGCCCACCCTACGTCCACTTCGTCCTCGGCGTCGCCGATCCCGATCAGCCGCACGCCCGCGTCTTCCAGATCGAGAACGGGACCGCCACCGAACACGAGTTCGCGATCCTCAATGACGACTGAGTCCGGCGGCCTCCGGCGCCCTCCACTCGCGCGGTCCTACAATTCGCCGGGCCTCCGCG
>JANMTH010000035.1:0-3024 GCA_031390305.1 Thermoflexaceae bacterium | reverse complement strand
GCACCCCGCGACGATGACAGCCGGGGAGTCGCTCTGGCAGGCGGTCGCCGGCGACCGGGGCGTGACGAGCCCGACGTTCTACGGGCGGCAGCGGCGCTACCAGGAGACGGCCGGGATCGGCGGCAGCGGCGTCCAAATCCTCCGCCACAGCGCCGCGAAGCTGCGCCGCGAAGCCGGGGAGAGCGTCGAGGCCGTGAGTTCGTTCCTGGACCACTCGTCGCTGGCCGTCACCACCGTGTACCTGCGCCGGCTTGAGGGAACCGAAGACTCGACCTGGGCCGCCGTGGCCGAGGCCATCGGGGCGTAGAATCGCGTCCGCACCCTGCACCGCGGAGGTCTCAAGCCCGAGGCTCGATATAGTGCTATTGAGAATCATTGCTTGACCACACGGGAGCGGTCGCGTCAGGCTACTCGGCAGCCTTCGGGCTATGCAGCTCGCTCCGCCCAGCGGACAGCGCCCCCGCCACCCGGCTCCCCGCGACAAACGCCGCACCCACCGCCGCCGGCAGCAGCAACGAGAGCGCCCGCCAGGCCAGCGTCCCTCCGAGCGCGGTCTCGATCGGCACGCCCCAGCCGTGGAGCAACGCCGGCAGGACCGCCTCAACAGCCCCCGCCCCGCCTGGGAGGAAGGGGATGCACGAGGCGGCGATCGCCGCGCAGTAGCCCAACAGCAGCAGATCGAAGGGCAGCGGCACGCCCAGGGCGGCGAGCGCGAACTGAAGGCAGAGGGCGTCCGCCATCCACGCCCCTACCGCCGCCATCGCCGCCAGCTCTCCGTTCTTGCGCGAGCCGAGCGCCGCCACCGCTTCGGCGTGCCACTGCTGGCCGGCCGTCCGCGGGTCGGTCGGTACCGCGCTGCCAGGCCAACGGAGACGCGCCAGCGCCAGCGCGGTCCACTCCAGCGGCCGGGAGTGCGCGGCGATGAAGGCCGTCAGGATGACCGTCGCCAGTAGAAACGAAGCGAACGCGAGGACGACCTCGGAGTGGCGCTCGGGGATGTGCCCCTCGGCCACGGCGATGATCGCGGCTGTCGCCCCGAGCCCAAGGAAGGCCCGCGCCAGGAACCAGGTCGTCCAGCCCAGGGCGATACCGGTCCGCCTCGGGGGTACGCCCTGGCGCCGCAGATCGAGCGTGGCCAGCGTGATCCCGGGCGCCGGTGATCCGGGGAGGATGTTGCCAAGGCCGAAGGCGAGGAACGCCGTCCGCAGTGAGAGCCACCATCCGATCCCCGAGCCGGAGCGCGCCGTCCGCTGGAAGACGGCGGCGATCAAGGCGTAGCTGGCGGCCTCGGCGGCGATGGCGGCGCCAACCCAGCGAAGATCGGCCCTGGCCAGGGCGGCCAGCGCGGCCGGCGCCTGTCCCACGAACGCCCGTGCCCCGAACGCCAGCGCCACCACGATCGCGGCCACGGCAAGCAGCCGCGCCAAGCCGCCAGCGGAGGGCAGGCGCCGGTGCCCCGAGGAGCGCCCGCGCCCCTCCGCCTGTCGTGCCGGGATGGATGTCACCATCAGAGCATCGGCAGCCGGATGCCGCCGTCGCAGGCCGCGCTCGTAGTTGGTTGCGGGACAGCCCGGTGGCCGTTTGGCCGTTGGCCGGAGGCCACTGACTACCGACTACTGACTACCGGCTACCGATACGACACGTCTTCGCGCGAGCGCTGGCCCTGTGTGAACGCGCCAGCCGCCGGCCAGACCGCCTCGACCGTCTCGATCTTCGTCCATTCGTGAATGCAGATGCGGCTCGCGATCCGCCATTCACCCGCTCGCCGCTCGTGGCGATCGACGTAGCGCCCGCCCCAGAGGAAGTCGCTGTCTGGCGCGCCGTCCGTGCCCCGCGTCCGGTGGCGAGCGAGGCAGTACGACTCGCTGTGGGCCGTGTCGCCGCTAACCTCGATCGTGATGTTCGTGACCGCGTGCTGCGTCAACGCGTAGAGCGGCAGCCCCCGGCTCGCCCCCGCGATGAACTCCTCCGGCGTCTGCGCCTGCCCGTAGGTGAGCTTCGCGTCGGCGTGGAAGCAGCTCCGCACGAGCTCCCAATCGAGCCGATCGACGCCCCGCGCGTAGCGGTGGATGACGTCGCGGATGGCCCGTTCGTCGAGCAGGCCCCGCAGCGCCGGGTCGATAGCGTGGGTCTCGATGGACATGAAGGGCCTCGCCGCTCAAGGATGTGGCCGATTCTACGCGACTGGTGTTCTCGCGGCGTGTATCGTTCACGGCCATGGCGGAGATTAACCTCAGCGCAGCGTACATTGGCGTCGCAATCCTCCAGGCCGGAACGCCGGAATCGATGGAGGCCGTCTGCGACAAATGGCTCGACGCCCACCTCGGCGCCGAGGTGATCGCGATGGAACTCCAGGTGACCCCGGCCGTCTCCAACGCCCCGCTCCACATGATGATCACCTACAAGCGCGAACGGCGCGTCCGCCGCGGGTGACGCCGCGCCCGCGGACGTCGAGGATGCGTCAGCGATGACCGAACCGGCTCCTCCGTTGACCGTGCTCTACATCGGCGGCGTCGGCCGTTCCGGGAGTACGTTGCTCGACCGGCTGCTCGGCGTCGCGCCCGATGTCGTCTCGGTGGGCGAACTGGTCTACCTCTGGCGGAACTTCCTTCGGCTCCACCGGCTCTGTAGCTGCGGGCTGGTCGGCGTTGAGTGCCCCTTCTGGGCGGCCGTCCTTAGCCGTGCGTTTCCTGGCGGCCCGCCCGCGCCGGAGCGGATGGAGCCGTTGATCCGCCGGGTGACTTCGGCCGGGCCTATTGGCCGAAAGCTGCTCCATCTCCCGGGAGGGGGCGGAGCGGGCGACGTTGCCGAACTCCGGGACGCTTTTGCCTCCATCTACCGCGCGATAGCGGCCGAATCCGGCAAGCGCGTGATCATCGATTCGGGCAAGCACATCCGCCTGGCGCTGATGCTGAACGGTATGCCGGGCGTCGCGGTCCGCCTCGTCCACCTCGTGCGCGACCCCCGCGCCTCGGCCTTCTCCTGGACACGTGACCGGACCTTCCCGATCGGCGAAGGCAAGAC
>JANMTH010000093.1:0-1575 GCA_031390305.1 Thermoflexaceae bacterium | reverse complement strand
CGCCGCGCGTGATGCGCGACACCTCGAGTAGATCGTCCACAAGACGGTTCAGATGCGAGACCTGCCGCTCCATAACGCCACACGCCTGGGCCGCGCCACCCTCGGAGGCGACGCCTGAGAGCCGCAGGATCTCCAGGCTGTTGAGAATCGGTGCCAGCGGGTTTCGCAGCTCGTGGCCGAGCGTGGCGAGGAACTCGTCTTTGCGGCGATCGGCGTTGCGAAGGGCCTGCTCGGTGCGCAACTGCTCGGCGAGGTGGCCGCGGATCTGATACTGACGCGCGCGCGCCCGCGCTGCCGACTGCGCCGCGCTCAACAGCGTCGACACCCGCGTCGGCCGTTCGATCAGTGTCACGTTACCCAGCGCGCGCCAGGCCTCGGCGGCCTCGGGCGAGTCGGCGCCGGGCCGCGTCAGGATCAACACCGGTAGATCTGACCAGGGCGGCTGTTTCGCCAGGACCGCCACCAGGGGCACCTTCAGGGCACCTGATAAACACTCCTCGGGCACGAGCAGTGCGGCCGCGCCGTCGTTCATGGCGCTCACCAGCACGTCCAGGTCCCAGAATGTGTCCGACTCGATCCCGGCCTCGCGCAGCAGCTTGGCGGTGATCGCCGCGTCCTTCGCGGTGGGCGCAAGAATGAGAAACCGAAGGTCCAGCGGGGTGCCCTGGTTCATTTGGGCGGATCAGCCGGGACCTGGGGATCGGTCTGGCCTTGGTCAAACGTGTGACGGAGATGCATGGAGGTTCGGTGGACGTATACAGCGCCCTGGGACAAGGGAGCGAGTTCGTCCTACGCCTGCCCCTGGCGGAGGATCCCCATCACCCGCAGTCCGCACCCGGCCGGGAAGAGGAGGAGACGACGGAGCAACTGTTACGCATCCTCCTGGTCGATGACAACGAGGATATGTGCCGCATACTCCGGCTGACCTTCGAGGTCGACGGGCACGAGGTCAGACTGGCTCACGATGGGCCGACCGGTCTGTCCATGGCCCTAGAATTCCACCCGGACGTGGCCCTGGTGGATATCGGTCTGCCGGTGTGGGACGGCCACGAACTGGCGCGACGGTTACGCCAGGAGACGGCGCTAAGCGGTGTGGTCCTTGTCGCGATCACCGGATACGGGATGGAGTCGGACCGGGTGTTGAGCCGTGAAGCGGGCTTCGATCATCATCTCGTAAAGCCACCGGACTTCGATGAGCTGCACGAGATTTTCGCGGCAATCCAAGCCCGCAGGCGCGAGTCGGGTGCCGGGTGACGGGCTTGTGGATCTATTGGAGCATCGACTCCAGCCGCGCCCTAACGTCCCGCCACTCTGAGTCGATGACGCTGAAGTAGACGCTGTGGCGGCCGCGGCCGCTGGGCTGGACGATGTGGTTGCGCATCGTGCCTGGTCCACGCGGGCTACTGGAGTTCGAAGCCCTCGTAGCCGTTGGCGGTGACCTCTTCGCAGCGCTCGCGGTAGCTGGGGGCGCCGCCGGCGTAGGCCATGAACGTGCGCTTCGTTCGCGTTGCCACGTTCGAGTTGATGCCGGTCATCCACGAGTCCACCTGGGTGAGCAGCAGGAAGCGTCCGGTC
>JANMTH010000092.1:0-3153 GCA_031390305.1 Thermoflexaceae bacterium | reverse complement strand
GCGAAACCGTCGCGCCCGAAGTTGGCGGGCAGCTGGGCGGCCGCCGAAACCTGGAGGTCGTCGAGGGGCACGGAGATGGGCTGCGGGACCGCGGGCGGAATGCCCGGAAGCTGGATGAAGAAACCATCGAAGGTCCACTTTCGCTCGGCTCCGTTTGGAGCGCCGGCCGCCGGGCGCGTGCCCGATGGGCGGGCGAGGTCGGCCACAAAGAAGCGCCAGGCCGTGCTCGGCTGGTTGGGGTTCTCCGTCGTCAGGCGGTACTCCCAGATGGCGCCCTGGGCGTCACGCAGGCGGACGCCCATGGGCGCCGCCTGGCCCGGGAGCGGGTTCTGCGCCCACACGCCGATGAATCGCGCGTTTTCCGGGATGGCGAGCGGAGCCGGTGGCTGTGCCCCCGGTTCCCGCGCGAGGCGGGAGAAGAGCGTGCCCAACGATTCGCTCGCGAAGTCGTCCCGCCAGTATGCGATCTCCTGGAAACGGCCTGGCTCGACGCCGAGGAACTGGATGTTGACCGAGCGGAACGTTTCCGGGGAGTAGTAGGCGTTTGCGCGAACGGCGACAGCGGCGTCCGTCGTGCCGGTCGCCGTCGTGACCGCCGTACGGAAAGCGTCGTTCGCCTGCCCGGCCGGAAGTCGAACGTCCGTGATCCGCCCTTCGGCCCCGGCGCGGTACGCGGCCCTGTCCTCGTAGCCGCGTTCGAGGGTCGAGCGGAAGCCCGCCGCGAACATCCCCACCGCGGTCGCCAGCAGCAGCAGGAGAATCAGGCGGCTGTGCTGCAACGGGCTTCGCGCCATGCGCGTCAGGCCGAGGGCGATCGTCGGGCCCTTCAACGCCCGCGTCAGCCAGAGGACGAGGCTGAGCGCCAGCGGGAAGATACGCAGGAAGACGAGCGCGACCATGAGCATGAAGAGCGTTGGCGTGGCCAGCAGGATCGGGTCGGCGCTCAATCCGCCGAAGAGGTCTTCCGTGACGAACGACCCTTTCTGGCGAAGCTGGTAGAAGGCGAAAGCGGCGCCGGCGACCATCACGAGGTCGAGGTAGTAGCGCAGGAACGCGGGCTGGCGCGGGGGCCGCGAGATCTGCTGCTTGTAGTGGGTGATGCTGTAGCCACAGGCGCGGTACGCAGGCCAGAGCAGCGCCGCCATCGCGAGCAGCCCGCCGCCAAGGGCGAGCACAAAGGCAAGCGCGGAGATCGGCACCGGCAGCAGTTCGCCGCCGCTCAGGTCTTCGAACGGCGGGGTGAGGCCAAGGAACGAGATCGCCGCCGCCGCGACGAAGGGCCCGAGGATCGTGGCGAGCAGGGTGATAGCCGCGCCCTCGATGAAGAAGACGGAGAGCACCTGCCGTGTACCGGCGCCGCGGCTCTTGAGCAGCGCGATCTCGCCCGCCTGCCGTTCGATCACCATCGTCGAGACCATCACGAGGTAGAAGAGCACGATCCCGACGATCTGGATCATCAGGGCGAAAAGCGGCAGGCGAGTGAAGAAGAGCTTCTCTTCGAACCTGGCGATCGTGCCATCGAGCGCCGTCGAGGCACTGCTCAGCACGAGCTGCGACGAGACGGCCGACTTCAACCCGGCAAGACTGTTCTTGACCGCTTCGGCGTTCTCGTTGTCGATCCGGTTGGTGGCCACGAAGACGAAGATCTCGTGCGAGATGTCCATGTCCGGCAGGTAGCCACCGATGCCACGGACAAGCGTCTCTTCGCTGACGAAGAGCGGGTACGTCGGCCACGAAGTCTGGCTGATCTCGAACCGGTCAGTCTTGCCGAACCAGTACTCCTCCTCGATGTCGTTCGGCTCGATGATCCCGGTGATAACGATCCGGATCGGCTCGACCTTACGCCAGTGCGGAAAGACATCGAACTCCTGGCCCAGGCGGATCCCGTTCGCCTCGGCCGCCGATTTTCCTATCCAGACTTCGATAGTTGGCGCCTTCGCCTGGTCGCCAGGGGGCGCCGTCGCTGGCGCCTTCCCCTCGACGACCGTGACGTGGCCAGCGAGATCATCGGCGAACTGGAAGTGGGCACGAGGACGCTTCTCATCGGCGGGCACGGGCTGGCCCGGCGCGGCCGGAAAGAAGGTGGCCGAGCGGCCGTAGTGAACGCGCCCGCGGGCCAGCCAGCCGGTGTACTGATCCAACAGCTGGTCCGATTTCGTGTTGAACGCGTCGTCATCGGCCTTGCGCGCTTTCTGGCCCGTGCTGATCACCTGGACGTCGTTCTGGAACCGCGGCTGCGATTCCATCGCGTGCTTCAGGCCGAGGTCGCGGACAGCGTCGGAGTAGAGCACGACGCAGGCCATCAGGGCCGCGCAGAGGACCGCCCCGAAAGACAGCGCGCAGAACAGCCGCCAATGCCCCAGGCTGCGTTGGGCGACCATGCGGATGACGGGACCGATGCTAGGCACGCTACGCAGGCCTCCCGGCGGCCAAGACTACCTTCCCGGAGCCCCGAGCGGCAAAGTCCCTCGCGCTCTCCGTGGGTTTCGCGGTAGGCTTCGGGCCGGAGGTCGCATGGGCGCATTCCTGATGATCCCTCTCCGCCAGATGCGCGCGTCGCCAGCGCTCACCGCCGTCCTGGCGCTGGGCATGCTTGTCGCCGCCGTCCTCCTCGCCAGCGCCCCGATCTATTCGCGCTCCATGGCGGACCTCGGGCTCACCTATACCATCCGCACCGAACTCGAGGGCAACGCCACCAGCGAGGTCCTCTTTCCCAATGTCGAACTCCAGACGGACCGCGGGATCGCCCTCCGGACGGCTATCGAGCGCCGCATAACTGAGCGCATCGGCTGGTTCCGGGCCGACCAGACGCGCTCCGTCCAGATGGGTAAGTTCTGGCTGGCAAAGCCGGGAGAGCCGCAGCGGCCGGGCCAGCCCCTCGGCGAGCCGCAGGCGCTCCAACGCTACGAAGAGAAGGTCCGTGTCGTCTCCGGCCGGTTCCCCGCGCCCGGTGATGGCCGCTTCCTCGAAGTCGCCATGAGCGTGCGCGCCGCCCAGGCCGCCAACCTCCGGCTCGACGATTCGTTCATCCTCCACGAGGAGTTCGATAACTGCGACCGGCCGCTCGCGGCGGATGACTCTCTGCCGCCGCCCTTCCCCTGCGAAGTGATCACCTCCGTCTCGTTCACGATCTCCGGCAAGGTCGTTGGCATC
>JANMTH010000078.1:0-3629 GCA_031390305.1 Thermoflexaceae bacterium | reverse complement strand
GGGTGGCGACGAGTTCGCGGTGATCGCCGAAGGAATGTCGCCGGAGGCGGCGGAAGCTGTGGCGGTGCGCCTTTCGGAAGCGGTGGCGGCGGTTCGCTCATCGGACGATGGCCAAACGGTTACGGTGGCCGTGAGCGTCGGATTCGCTGTCTTCCCCGTGGACGCGTCAACGCCGCGAGATGTCCTTTCCCGCGCCGATGCGGCGATGTACGCGGCGAAGAAGGGCGGGAGGGCGCCGCGGCGCTACCGGGACGCGGCCTGAGGGTGGAGTGGCGGTGCCCGTTAGCTCCAGAAGCCGAAGGCGGCGTTGGCGATCCAGAGAGCTACGAGTCCTCCGGTAGCGAAGAGAGCGATCGTGACCCGGCGGGATGTGCCACGGTGGCGGACGAACTCCTCGTGGTGGGCGTCCTCTGGTGACTGAGGCTGGTTTAGCCGCCTGGCTTCAGTCAGCGCCGCCTGGGCGGCGAGGTTCTCCCGGAAGATGCGCTCGGCGTGGTCCTGAAGGTCGCGCACTACCGGTTCTCCCATTGTGGCGGGCGAAAGACGGGGCCGGCGCCGGCGACGATGACGCCGCGAGCGTCGCTTTCACCGGCCTCACGAAAGGCGGCGGTGAGTTGGCGCATATGAGCGAGGGAGAGGGCGTTGCGGCGGTCCGGGCGGTTCATCGTGATCGTGACGAAGCCGCCGTCGTGTTCGACAAGGATCTGTTCGAAGCCCAAGCGGCACCTCCGATCCTTCTATTCTAGGCCGTTCGCCGGGCGGCGGAGCGCTGGCCGACGAACACGCGGGGGAAGCGCACGGTGAAGGCGGCGCCATCGCCGGGCGTACTCGCGACCTCGGCCGCTCCGCCGTGTATGCGGACGATATGCTTGACGATCGCGAGACCGAGGCCGACGCCAGAGGCGGCGCGTGAAGCGTCGCCCTTGTAGAACCGCTCGAACACGCGTGGCAGGTCGAGCGGCGCGATCCCTGGGCCGTGGTCGCGGATGGTGATCGCGGCGTGGCCGTCGTCCTCGGCGATCGAGACTTCGATCTCGCCGCCGCGCGGGCTGTACTTGATCGCGTTGTCGAGGAGGTTGTTGACGACGCGAAGGAGCGAGGGGTGGTCGGCTTCGACGGAGATGACGGCGCCGGGAGTCTGGCGGATGGTTACACCGGCGCTCTCTGCCCGTTGGCGCAGGAGCGATGCGCTTTCGGCGACGAGTTCACCCAGAGCTATCGGCTCCGGATGGAGCTCGACGGCCCCAGACTCGATGCGCGAGAGATCGAGCAGCTCGTTCACGAGGAGGGTGAGGCGTTCGACCTGCTGACGGATACGGCGAACGAACTCTTCCGTATCGGGCCCGGGATCGACGTCGCCAGATTCGAGGGTCTCGGCCAGCGCCTGGATGGAGGCGAGGGGCGTGCGGAGCTCGTGGGAGACGTTGCTCAGGAAGTCGCGGCGGACCTGATCGACGCGGTTGACCTCCGTGAGGTCGGTGAGGACGAGGAGGACGGCCCAATCGCCGCCATCGCGGATGGGAAGGGCGGCGGCGCGCAGAGGGAGCCGGGACGGACCGAAGGTAATCACGGCGATCTCCGGTACGGCCGCTTCCGCGACGCGCCGGACGAGGGCCGCGAGTTCGTAGTCTCGCGCGGATTCGATGAGCGGCCGGCCGAAGGCGGCGCCAGGGGTGGCGGCGAAGAGGCGGGAGGCGGCGAGGTTGAGGTAGTGGACGCCGGTATCGCGGCCGAGCGCGACCATGCCGTCGGAGGATGCGTCGAAGACCGCTTCGAGGCGGTGGTGTTCGGCCCGGCCCTCGGCGAAGAACTCTTCGGCCCGCTGGGCCATGGCGTTGAAGCGGCCACTGAGGCGGGCGGCCGGGCCTTCGGCGAGGGCCGCGCGCGCCGCGAAGCCCGTCTCGGGGAGGCGATCGGCCACTGCCGAAACGTCTGCGATCGCGCGGTCGGCGCCCCGTGACGTGAGGAAACCGGCCGTCGCGAAGATGAGGACGACGAGGAGCCCGAGGGCGATATCGACGGCGGGCGGGAAGTCCGCCGCGACGGCCAGGCCGACGACGGCCGCCCCGGCGACCGCGGCTGTGCCAGCGGCCACCGCTGACCGGACGGCGATCGTGTTCACGGCCTTCTACCCTTCGAAGAGGTAGCCCGACCCTCGCACAGTTTTGAGGCGGACGGGGTTGCCGGGGTCCTCCTCGATCTTCTGACGCAACCAACGAACATGGACATCCACCGTCCGGGGGCCGCCGTAGAAGTCGAAGCCCCACACTTCGTCCAGTATCTGCTCTCGCGAGAAGACCCGCGAGGGATGTTCAACGAGGAAGTGCAGGAGGTCGAACTCCTTCGGCTTCAGTTTGACCGGGCTCCCAGCCCTGCGGACCTCGTGGCGATCCTGGTCGATTTCGAGGTTTCCGGAGGTGACGACGCCGACCGCGTCGCTTGCGGCCGGGACGGCGGAGCGGCGCAGGAGGGCGCGGATCCGGGCCATCAACTCGCGCATGCCGAACGGCTTCGCCAGGTAGTCGTCGGCCCCGGTATCGAGGCCGGCGACGCGGTCGCCCTCTCCGCCGAGGGCCGTGAGCATGATGATTGGGACGGTGGTGTCGCGGCGGAGGAGGCGGCAGACCTGCATCCCATCGATTCCCGGGAGCATCACATCGAGAACGATCAGGTCAGGCGTCTGTTCGCGGGCGATCTTCAATCCGTCGTCGCCACGACTGGCGGTCAGGACTTTGTAGCCTTCGCGTTTGAGATTGTGTTGAAGCGTAAAGAGGAGGGTCTCTTCGTCTTCGACGATAAGGACCTTTTGTGCGGGAGCCGCGCCGATAGCCATTCCTTGTGATGGTTTCGGACTTGTGTTAACGGCCGGTGAACGAGCGTCGATGCTACCATGATGGCGGCCAGCGATGGCCGCTACAAGCGGGAGAGGCGATGAACGCGGACACCAGGGTGAAGGGCCGGCCGCGCTGGCTGGAGTACGGCGTTCTGGGGGCGGCCGTGCTCCTTGCGATCGGCGTCGGCCTTGCGCTCTTCCTCTCGGCCGGCGGCGGTGATGGCGCGGAGACCCCCGAAGAGGTCGTCCGCAAGCTCTTCGAGGATGTCGCGAAGGGCGACGAGGCCGCGGTGAACGCCGCGCTGGTGGCCGATGCCCGCGGCGACGACGAGTTCCTGATCGTTCCCTTCGGGCGGAAGGCGGCCGTAGTGAGCGCCAGGCCGGCGATTGCGGGGTTAGGAACAACGCTGATCAGCAGTCAGGGCGAGTGGGCGTCTGTCGGCGTAAACGGGACGGTGCGCGAGGCTGACGGCGAGCGGGAAGGCTCCGGGAGCGTCTATCTCCAGCGGGTCGCAGGTAAGTGGCTTGTCTCCGACCAACGCCGGTTCCTGGAAGCGAACAGCGGGCCCGAAAAGCCGGTTGCGACAGTCGACGCCGGCGATCTCGGCGTTCTTGATCCGAATCGACCGAAGGTTGGCGAGGTGGCGCCGGACTTCGCCCTGCGCGACGCACGCGAGACCGGGCTGGTACGGAAGCTCTCCGACTACCGCGGCAGGGTCGTCATCCTGAACTGGTACGCGAGCTGGTGTGGCCCTTGCAAACGCGAGATCCCGGCGTTCCAGGATGTCTACGAGGC
>JANMTH010000075.1:0-1577 GCA_031390305.1 Thermoflexaceae bacterium | reverse complement strand
TCATCCTCGCGTTCTGCCGCGATGGAGAAATAAACGCCATTGGGATTCCAACGGGTCAAGATCCGCAGCAGATCAACTATCGTCCAGACCCTAGGGTCGGGGGAACTCGCGTGGACTTTGCGGTGAAAATCGTGTCGGATTCTGGGTCGTCAAAGTCAGTCCGGCTCCGTGCGACACGTCTACCTGAGCACGGCTACAACGGCCTAGAGGTTCGAAGGTGGCGATTCTACATGCTAATTGGCGACGCCGTACATAGAGCAAGACGCGCGAAGCAAGTTCGCGAGAGGCGAAAGAACTCCGGGAACATAGTCGTGACCGTCCAGACCGCGCAATTGAGATTCGATAACGTTTGGCTAAAGATGAGTTTCATTGCGAGGACTAAGTGGCGGCGACTCAAGCGGCGACTCCGCAGCAAGCCGAGGGCATGAACGCTGTGAGCGACGAGATGAGAGAGCCACGGCGGTGGGCTTACCCGGCCAGGAAGCCGTTGATGGCTTTCCATGTCTCGACGGGCCGGTCCTGGGGCACGGCGTGGGACGCGCCCGCGATCTCCACCGCTTCGGCGAAGGGCATCACGTCCAGCATCCGGTCCACCGTTTCCTGGTCGAGGACGATGCTCGTTTCGCCCCGAACGACGAGCGTCGGGCAGTTGATCTTCCCGACCTGGTCCCAGAGATAGGGCACCTCGCTTACTCCGAACGCACCGGAGATCCACTGCAGCTCGGAGTCGTGTTTCCAGACGAGACGGCGGGCGTAGTTCAGGCGCAGCGAGTGGGGCGCCGAACGCCGGACTTCCTCCTCCGTCCGGTCGGGGCTCATCTCCTTCATGAAGGCGATCGCTTTCTCCATCGTGGCGAAGCCGGCGGGCCGCTCGGTGGTCTTCGCGCGGACGTCGATCGCGCCGCTTCGGGCCATCTGGGGGCCGAAGTCGATGAGCACGAGCTTGCCGAGGGAGCGCCAGTGGTCCCCGGCATAGGCCATGCCGTGGCGCGCGCCGAGCGAGTGGCCGATAAGGTCATAGCCCTCCAGCCCAAGGGCGGACGCGAAGGCATGGATGTCGGAGGCGAAGCGCTGGACGGAGTAGTCCCGCGCGTGGTCGCTATCGCCGTGGCCACGCTGGTCGAGACAGAGGATGCGGTAGTCGTCGCGGGAGACGTACCCGTCTTCGATGAACGGCGTCCAGGCGTGGGCGTTGCTGGTGAGGCCGTGGAGCAGGACGAGGACGCGGCTGGCGGAGCCGCCCCAATCGAGGTAGTGGAAGCGGAGGCCGTCGATCGTCAGGTACTCGTCGCGAGCGATGGGGTGCATAGCTGTCTCCTCTTGCCGGGGCTACCCGGCGGCGCCACGCTAGCGCGGCCGCCGAATCAGGGCAAGTGACGCTTCCGCGCTCCCTCGGCTATCGACTTTGCCCTTCCGTAGACGGTCGCCGGGCGTGCGGTCCACGTCACCGCCCGTAGGCGAGGCTGGCTTCCGCTTCGGCGATGAGCCGCTGAAGGTGCACCCCACGGTGGACATCGAATTCGTGCGAACGGCCGCTGCGGACCACGCCCGCGAACTCCCGGCGGACGTTCGCGAAC
>JANMTH010000040.1:0-3130 GCA_031390305.1 Thermoflexaceae bacterium | reverse complement strand
TCTTTCAGGGCTGGCTGTTGGTCCGGCTGAGCTGGCCCCATCGGGCGAGCGAAGGTGCGCCGGAGTTCGGGATCAACTATAGCTGTGGGCAGGCGGAGTATCTGCTGCTCGAAGCGCCGGGTGGCCCTTTCCTGGCGGATGACCGTCCGGGACGCACGGAGTGGTGCGCGGACACGCTCGATCGGCTGCTCGGCGGGCTGAGCGCGGATTACGTTCGGCTGTCGGTGGAGTGGGCGGAGGTTGAGCCCCGCGAGGGCGAGTTCGACTTCGCGCTTATCGACGCGCTGCTCGAAACCGCCCTGCGGAACGGGACATCGGTGCTCCTTTCCGTCGGGATGAAGGGGCAGCGGCACCCCGAGTACTACCTACCGGCGTGGCTGCTGGAGCGGGTGGCGCTGACGGAGGGGACGGATGTAGCGGCGAACCCGGAGGTGAGGCGGCGCGCCCTGGCGATGGTGGGAGCGGTGGTCGCCCATACGGCGGAGTCGGCCGCGATTGACGCCTGGATGGCGGAGAACGAGCCGTACCACAGGTCGCCGCGGGCTTCGAACTGGTACCTGGGACGCGACTACGTGGCTGAGGTGGTAGCGGTGATACGGGCCGCGGACCCCCAGAAGCGGCCCGTGGCGATCAATCACGCCGAACGTTATGTCGTCGATCGACGGTGGGAGTGGGCGCTGGCGGATGGGGACATCGTGGCGACCAGCGTCTACCCCTGGCGGATCTTCGATCTGCTGGGGAGGAAGGTCTCGCGGTCGATCCTGGAGATCGGTCCGTTCGCGCCGAACTATGCGGCGAGGGCGAGAGAGGCCCACGAGAAGGGGAAGCCGTACTGGCTGACGGAGATGCAGGCCGAGCCCTGGGCCAACCCGGACGTGCGGCTGGCGACGCCGGAGCGGCCGGCGGTGGACCTGACAGCGGCCCGTCTACGGCGGAACATCGCGTACGCGCGCCGTTCGGGCGCCGACCGTGTGTACCTCTGGGGCGCGGAGTGGTGGCTGCTGCAGCAGGAGCGCTACGGCGATGGGAGCTGGTGGGAGATCGCGCGGGAGGCGTTGGCGGCGCCGTCCGGCCCCATCCGCCCCGGGGGCCGGTGAGCGATCAGCCGAGGTAGGCGTCGCGCGACTCGGCGTAGCGCTTCAGGCGGGAGATCGCGTCTTCCGAGGGCACGGGCGGGAGGACGAAGACGGCGCGGGTGACGCCGGCCTCTTCGAGCTCCTTGAGCATCTCGGGGCGATGCGGGGCGGCGAAGAGGGAGACGGGGATGGGTCCACGGCCGGCGGCCTTCGCGCGGGCGTTGAGGTCGGCTATCTTCGGGCCGAGGTCGCCTCCGCGGCCGGCGATCGGCATCCATTCGTCGCCGTACTCGATGATCCGGTCGAAGGTGCGGGGGCCATCGCCGCCGATGACGATCGGGGGATGGGGCTTGCGGACGGGCTTGGGCCAGGACCAGATCTTGTCGAAGTTGACGAACTCGCCGTGGTATTCGGCCTCGTCCTCGGCCCAGATCTGTTTCATGGCGAGGATCCGTTCGCGGAGGATCTTCCAGCGGAGCGAGGGCTTCGTGCCGTGGTTCTCCATCTCCTCCAGGTTCCAGCCGCCGCCAATGCCGAACATGAGGCGGCCGTTGGAGAGGTGATCGACGCTGGCCACCTCTTTCGCCAGAAGGATCGGGTCGCGTTCGATGACGAGGCAGATGCCGGTGCCGACGAGGAGGTCCCTGGTGACGGCGGCGGCGGCGGCCATGGCGACGAAGGGATCGAGGGTGTGCGAGTACTCACGCGGGAGTTCGGCCCCTCCGGGCCAGGGCGAGATGCGGCTGGTGGGGATGTGGGTGTGTTCGGGGAACCAGAGCGAATCGAAGCCGAGATCTTCGCAGACACGGGCGAGCTCGGGCACGGGGATCGCGTAATCGGTGGGGAACATCGTGACGCCAAACTTCATCGGGGTCCTCCTGGGAATGGGGCGCGTGGCGGCCAGTGTACGCGAAGGGGAGGGGGAGTTGGGAAGTAGCGGGGACGGCGAAGACTGGTCGGCCGTGCGGCGCATGCTTCGCAGTTGCCCCCATCGCCGAACCGGCGAAAATGGTGACGGCCCGCGCGAGCCCGCCTTTCGGCGGTTGTTCGTGCGCGCGCCACCCTACTGAAAACTACCCGATGAGGCCGATATGCCGAAAGCGTCCACCCGCGAGATCACCACGTACTACGAAGAGGCCGGGAGCGGCGAACCGCTGCTGATGATCATGGGCCTCGGCGGCGACCTTCAGGCGTGGGCGCTGCAGGCGCCGGCGCTTTCGAAGCATTTCCGCGTTATCACGTACGACAATCGGGGCGCGGGACGAACGAGTGCGCCCGACCGGCCCTGCTCGATTTCGCAGATGGCGGAGGACGCGGTAGCCCTGCTCGACGCGCTGGGCATCCAGAAGGCCCACGTGTTGGGCTTCAGCATGGGGGGTTACATCGCCCAGGAGCTGGTTTTGAACCACCCGGAGCGGGTGAACAAGCTCATCCTCCTGGCGACGGCGCCGGCGATCGACGGCTACGGCCGGACGGTGGTGAACACGCTGGTGGATGTTCGGCGGACGAACATGAGCCGCGAACAGGTGGTTCGCAACATGTCGATCTGGCTCTATACGGCGGACCTCCTGAACGACCCTGGGCGCTACGAGCGGGCGATCCTGAACTCCGTGAGCAACCCGTACGCGCAGCAGGACCACGCGTTCATCCGCCAGGCGGAGGCGATCCTCGGATTTGATGCGCGGGACCGGCTGGGCGGGGTGAAGAGCGCGACGCTGGTGGTAACGGGCAAGGAGGACATCCTCGTGCCGCCGCGCAACGGCGAAGCGCTGGCGAAGCTGATCCCAGGGGCGGCGCTGAAGATGCTTTCGGGTGGGCACGTCGGCTGCATCGAATTCCCGCATGAGTACAACGCGGCGTTCACGGAGTTCCTTGGCGGCTGACGGCCGCTGGACCTTCCCCGGCGAGTTTAGTGCCGGTGCAACTCAAATCGAGAGAAGGCGGCCGGGCGGCGGCGGCCCTCACCCCCCCGGCCCCCTCTCTCCCGACTCCTGCGTCGCGGGCGAGGGGGAGCTTACGACTGTGAACGTGACCTGCGCAGCCAGGTTGGAGTG
>JANMTH010000017.1:0-4078 GCA_031390305.1 Thermoflexaceae bacterium | reverse complement strand
ACCTGCATGGTGAGCGAGGTGAGCTGCGTTTGTGCGGTGGCGCCGACGATGACGCCGCGGACGGGGCGAACGTCGTCGTAGTCGCGGCCGTGGCCGACGACGATGTAGCGTTCGTCGGCGTGTTTGCCGGCGGTGGGGTCGAGGCCGATCCAGCCGGCGCCATGGCGGTAGACTTCGACCCAGGCGTGCATCGCCTCGGCGCTGGCGTTGGCCTCGCCGAGCTCGGCGCTGAAGAGGTAGCCGCTGATGTAGCGAGCGCACCACCCCCAGCTGCGGAGGATGGAGAGGAAGACGTGGGCGAAATCCTGGCAGACGCCGAAGCCCGCTTCGATGACGGACTCGATGGGGGTGCCGGCATCGGTCGCGCCGACCTGATAGATGAAGCGCTGTGGGATGAACTGGAGGGCGGATTCAACGGCCTGCCAGGCGCCGCCTTCGCCGCCAACGTGCCAACCGAGGGGGACCACGGCCTGGCGGCGGACGCGCGCGGAATCGGAGCGATAAAGCTCCCACTCGCGGGCCGTCGGCGGGAGGTCAGCTTCGCCGAAGACTGTCTCGACGGTGGCCCGTACTTCGAAGACGGCGACTTCGTGCAGGCCCCTGATCTCGACGAGATCGACGTGGGAATCCCAACCGTCGCGATAGGACGAGACGACGCGGCCGGGCGAAGCCGTGAGCGAACTCGAGATGACATTGAGGCCCGGCCGGGAGATGGGACGGAGGCGCAAGGCGGTGACCCCGCCGTGGATGGCGGGGGTGTAGTGGTACGACGTCCGATAGGTCAGATCAAGCCGCACTTGACCCCGACCAGAAGAAGGCATTGGCGACGGCGGTGTTCACGCCGGCAAGGGTACGGCGCGCATCTTCAAGGAACTCGTGCAATCCGAGTGTGACGAGCGAATCCACGGATTCGTACTGGAGGCGGTTTCGAAGGTCGGTAACGTCACGAAGGGTGGCGTTGCGGGCGGGGCGTTCGGCGCCGCTGGTGGCGTGGTCCAGCGCGGAAAGGAGGGCTTCGACGCTGGACCGGAGAGAACGAGGAAACTCTATTCCGAGGAGGAGGAACTCGACGATGGCGTTGGGTTCGAGGCCGGCGGCGTGCGTACGGCGAAAGGCTTCATAGCCGGAGACGCTGCGGAGGAGGGCTCCCCATTGGTGGCGATCGAGCGCGCCTCCTACTTCGTCCGTGGAATCGAGGAGGAGGTGATATTTGGAATCGACAATCCGGGTGACCATGTCGGAGCGCTCGAGGTAGAGGCCGCTCTGCAGCCAGTACCAGCCTTCGTCGTGGAGGGATGTTGAGTTGGCGGTGCCGTGGAAGAGCTGGGTGCCCTGGCGGACTTCGTCGCAGAACTCGTAAAGCCCGTCGGCGAGGATGAGGTGGAGGTTGCGCTGTGAGGTGGCGTGGTAGAGGCGGTTGACGGCGACCCAGGTTTCGCTGGAAAGGAAATCCCGGACTCCGCGAGCGTTTTCGCGGGCGGAGGCGAGGGCCGAGACGATCGAAGACGAATTCGCGCGATCGACGGTGAGGAATTCGATGACGGCGATCTCGTCATAGCCGTCGTGGGCGCTCGTGTAGAGGTTCTGGAGGCCGAGGGAGGCGACGACAGCCTGCCAGGTGTTGACGGCGCCGGTCATCTCCGTGGCGTGGGGTTCGAGGCGGCCATGAAAGGTTACGTCGAGCAGGCGCGCGGTATTCTCGGCGCGCTCGATGTAGCGGCCGAGCCAGAAGAGCGATTCGGCGACACGGCTAAGAAGGGCCATGAACCACCCACGTGTCCTTGCTCCCGCCACCCTGTGAGGAGTTGACGATGAAGGAGCCCTCTTTGAGGGCGACGCGTGTGAGGCCACCGGGAAGCACCCAGGGCTCATAACCATCGAAGATGGTGAAGGGGCGAAGATCGACACGGCGAGGGGCGTATTCGCCGTCGATAATCGTGGGGCTTGTGGAGAGGTGGATGAGCGGTTGGCCGATAAAGCCGGCGGGATCGCGGAGGATCGCCCCCTTTCGCTCAGCAAGCGAGCGGTCGTCGCTGGTGGGCCCGATGACGACGCCGTAGCCGCCCGAGGCGTTAGTGGGCTTGGTCACGAGATCACGCAGGTGGGCGAGGATGTACTCGCGGTCCTTCTCCTCGGCGGCGCGGTAGGTCGGCACGTTGGGAATGATCGGCTCTTCGCCGAGGTAGAAGCGGATCATCTGGGGGACGTAGGGGTAGATCGACTTGTCGTCGGCGATGCCCGTGCCGATGGCGTTGACCAGGCACGTGCCGCCACCGCGGTAGACATCGAGGAGCCCGGCGACGCCGAGGGCGGATTCGGGATTGAAGTTGAGGGGATCGAGGAACTCGTCATCGACGCGGCGGTAGATGGCGCCGACGGGTGCGGGGCCGCGGGTGGTTTTCATCACGACGCGGCCGTCGCGGATGGCGAGGTCGCGGCCTTCGACGAGTTGGACGCCCATCTGCTTGGCGAGGAAGGTGTGTTCGAAGTAGGCGGAGTTGAAGACGCCGGGCGTGAGCACGACTACCGGGTCGTCGTTGGAGCAGCGGCGGATGGCGTCGTGAAGGTGGTTGGCGTAGTCGCCGACGGGGCGGACGCCGCTGGTGCTGAAGATGCGGCTGAGGGCGCGCATGCTCATCTGCCGGTTCTGGAGGACGTAGGAGACGCCGCTGGGAGTGCGGGTGTTGTCTTCGAGGACGTAGATCGTACCATCGGCGTCGCGGACGAGGTCGATTCCGGAGATATGGAGCCAGGCGCCCTTGGGTGGGGTGAAGCCCTGGCAAGCGGGCTCGTAGTTCGGGGATTCGAAGACGGCTTCGGCGGGGATGTGGCCTTGCTCGATGATCCGGCCTTCGTTGTAGACATCCTGGATGAAGCGGTTGAGGGCGATGACGCGCTGCTTCAGGCCGGCTTCGATCCGCGCCCATTCGCGGCTTTCGATGACACGGGGGACGAGATCGAAGGGGAAGATCCGCTCGATGCCTTCGGATTCGTTGTAGACGGTGAAGGTGATGCCGAGATTGAGGAAAGCGACCTCGGCGCGGCGCTGGGCATCGGCGATATCGCCGTCGTCGAGGGCATCGAGGGCGGCGACGACCTGTTCGCAATGGGGCCGGGGCAGACCGGGGGCGGCGAACATCTCGTCGTATCCGCCGCTGAACTCGTAGCGATGGCGTATCCCGCGCATGGAAGGGAACGCTACGGGGCGAATATTTCGGAAACGTTTCGCGGTCACGGCATCTGTGTGAACAGACGGGAGCGGGCTGCCGATTGAGCGCAATACGGAGTGGTGATAGGGTTCCAAGTTGCGCCGGAGTCCGCCTCGACCTGTTTCGGGGAATCCCATCGCCGGCTGTTGGAGATCCATGAGGGAGTATGAACTGACGGTGGTCTATGACCTGGCCGTCGCCGAGGCGGGTGGCCCGGAGGCCGCCGTCCAACTGTTGACAAGCGCAATCGAAGCGCGCGCTGGCCGTTTCCTGAAGGCGGACCATTGGGGACGGCGGCGAATGGCCTATCCGATCGGCCGGGCGCTCGATGCCGACTACGTGATTTCGCGCGTCGAACTCGAACCGGGCGCCGTGAGCGCGCTGGAAGCAGCCTTCCGGATCGATGAAAGAGTCTACCGGCACTTGATCGTGCGGGCGGACGAACTGCCACCTCCGCCGACGCCACGCGAGCCGCGCCGGCAGCCGGAGATGGCGGGTGCGCCAACGCCGGCAGAGGCGGTGGCGGTAGCGCCCGTGCCCGAGGCGGCCGCCGAACCCGTGGAAGCGGCCGAGCCGGCAGTTGCGGAGGCCGCCAGCGAACCCGTGGAAGCGGCCGAGCCGACCGATGCGGAGGCCGCCAGCGAACCGGTGGAAGCCGCCGCGCCGGCCATGCCGGAGACCCCTACCGAACCGGAACCGGCCGCTCCCGCGGCCGAGGTTCTGGCCGCGACCAACGCCGTGACTGAACCCGAGCCCGCTGCCCCCGCGGAAGCCGCTGCCCGGACAGGCACGGCCGCCGCCGAATAGCAGGGAGTCCGAACTTTGGCCAGCCTGAACAAAGTTATGCTTATCGGGAACGCGGGCCGCGA
>JANMTH010000742.1:0-2938 GCA_031390305.1 Thermoflexaceae bacterium | reverse complement strand
TCGGCCCAGGTTACGCCTTTCGCGATCCGCAGCCGTACCGCGAAGCGGAGCGCGACATCGGTGAGGCCGAGCCCCGTCGCCGCCCGAAGGCACCCGAGGGTCCTCTCGATTGAAGCTCCGGCCGAACATAACTGATAGAGCGCAACCCGCGCCGGGTCCGTTAGCCCGGCGGCCGCGAACTCCTCCGCCACCCAGGTGTCGATCGTCTCGGCCGCGGCTCCCGCCCAGGCGGCGAGTGCCGTCCAGTCCACCTCGCGGCCGAGCGCCCGCCGGGCATACGTCGGGGCCGCCATTTCTCCGCCGGCCAGCTCACGCGCCGCCTCGATCCCATAGAAGCCGAACCGATCGGTTCGGGCGGTGATTTCGTACAGTTGGCGCGCCTCGACGACGTTCCCGAGGCCCGCGAGCGCGCGCGCCCGCCAGAAGTCGACGCGCGGTCCTTCGGCGCCGGCCGCCTTCCATGCGGCGAGCGCGGCGGTCGGCTCGGCGGCCGCGTACAGCACGTACCCGGCACGGAAGGACGCCTCGTCTGAGAACTCACCCGCTGTCCCGATCGCTAACACGACATAACGCGCGCTGGTAGCGGTGGCATCCCCCTCTCGCTCGGACGCTCGCGCCGCCCACAAGATCGCCCTATGTGCGTAGGGCGATCTTGGCGTGAGCGCTGCCACGCTGTCGTACACCGGGATCGCCTCGCCAACCAGCCCGCTGTCGTCGTAGGAAGCGGCGAGGTAGTAAGTCGCGAACGCCCACGCTTCACCAGGTTCGGCGGCGAGCGCCTCCGAGAACGGGCGAAGCACGCGGATAGCGTCCGCGTACAACGATCGCCGGTAGTACACGAGGCCCTCCGCTCCCGCGTCCACCGCCTCACCGAGGTCGCGGAGCGCGATCACGGCGAGGTGGGCGAAGCGCGACCCCGGCGTCGTGGTGATGATCGCGCCGAACTCGCGGATGGCGGCCGGGCGGTCTCCGGCGTTCAGCAGTGCTTCCGCGAGGGAGAAGCGGGTCGCGGCATCGCCCGAAATGGCCAGCGCCCGTTCGAGGAAGATCGCCTGGCTGGCGTGGTCGCCCAACGCTGCGCGGGAGGCGGCGATGGCGCGGTTGCCGCGCTCGGCCAGGTCCGGACTCAAGGTTGGCTGTTTGAGGAGGGCTCCCCATTGGTCGGCCGAGCCAGGTTCGGCGCCGAGCGCGATATAGGCGTCGGCCCGCTCAGCGAGGAAGTAGAGCGCGAGCGGTCCTGAGGCCGAGGCTACCTGGCCGGGGGTGGCCGAATCGATCGCCTCCCGCGGGCGTCCCGCCTCGTTCAGGCGCAGGGCGAGGAGGTGGAGCGCCCGTGTGGATTCCAGGGCGCCGCCCGTTTCCACGCTCACCGCCGTTCGAAGCCGGGCGATGGCGTCCTCGGGGTCGCCGGCCTCGTAGTGCGCCGCCGCCGCGAGGACGAGGGCCGCAACCCGTAGCCGCGGCGTTTCGGCGCTGGCCGCCTGGGCGGCGTACTGTATCGCCGCCGCCTCGAACTGGCCGCGGCGCCGGAGGGCGGCCGCCGTATCCGGGGTCGTAGCGCGCGCCGGTGACGCTGTCGCGGTCGGCGATGCGGTAGCGCTCGTCCCTGGGGTGTCCTCCACGGGCGCGCTCGCCGTGCCGGCCGGTGCCGGTTTCGAGCTACCGCCGCAAGCGGCGGCGAAGACCAACGACGCCGCCATGGCGCCGATCAGTACGGTTCGCGGCCACCGGCGTGCGGTTCGATTGCGTTTGTCGAACACCGGTCCGATGCTAAAGAGAGGCGTGGAGGGCGTCAAAGCGACGCTTTACTCGTCATAACAAAAGGTTGGTACCGAGTGACGCACGGAGGAGCTCCCGCGGCCCGATCCCCCGCCTCTCTGGCGCCAGCCGCCGTCCCAGGCGGCTCATCAACGCTCGGCCACCTGACGCGGGCGATGAACAGCTGGATCGAGGTCGATCTCGATGCCCTCTCGCATAACGTCCACGCGCTTCGCGCCGCCCTCGGCCACGGCGTCGAACTGATCGCGGTCGTGAAGGCGAACGCCTATGGGGCCGGGGTCGAGGGCCTGGCGCCAGCCCAGGAAGCGGAAGGCGTCGACCGGTTCGCCGTCGTCTGGGCGCCCGAAGCCGTCGCCCTCCGGGCGTCCGGGATTCGCGCCCCGATCATCGTCCTCGGCCATGCCTTTCCGGCTGACGCCCAGGAGGCGGTCCGCCTCGGCATCACGCTCACCTGCGACAGCCTCGAACTGGCCCGTGCCGTCTCCTCCGCGGCGGTGGCGCGGGGCGAGATTGGGCGCCTGCACCTCCACGTCGATACGGGCCTGCACCGTGACGGCGTCACTCCGGCCGAGGCCGTCCCCCTCGCCGAGGCGATTCGCGCGCTCCCCGGCGTCGAACTGGAAGGCCTGAGCACCCACATGGCCAACGCCGACGAAGCCGACGACTCCTACTCCGACGAACAGCAAGCGATCTTCGCCGACGTTAGCGCGCGGCTCGCGTGGATCCCCTACAGGCACACCGCGAACTCGGCGACGGCCCTGCGCCGCGGCCCGGCGCGCTGGGACGGCGTCCGCGTCGGGCTCGCCCTCCACGGTGTCGCACCAGAGAACACGCCGAACCCTTCGCTCCGCCCGATCCTCTCGGTCAAGGCCCGTCTCGCTCGTGTCCTGGATGTGGCAACCGGCGAAGGCGTCTCCTACGGGCTGACCTGGCGGGCGCGGCGGCCCTCCCGCGTCGCCCTCGTGCCCGTTGGTTACGCCGATGGCTGGCATCGCTCCCTCGGCAACGCCGGCGAGGTGCTGGTCGGCGGGCAACGCTGCCCGATGGCCGGCCGCGTTTGTATGGACCAGTTCCTCGTCGATGTTACCGGCGTTCCTGGCGTTGCCGCGGGTGATGAAGCGGTCCTCCTCGGCGCACAGGGCGGCGATACGATCACGGC
>JANMTH010000267.1:0-2112 GCA_031390305.1 Thermoflexaceae bacterium | reverse complement strand
GGTCGTGCGTCTCCACTTCGCGTTGGAAGCGGGCCGAGGCTTCCGCGATCTCCTTCTGGAAGAAGCCCTGCTCGATCGCCGGTATCACCCCACCGAGCGCCTCGATCTGGGCGAAGTAGCGGTTGACGTCGGCTTCCATGTCCGCCGTCAGCTTCTCCACGAAGTACGACCCGCCGAGCGGATCGACCGTATTCACGACGCCGCTTTCGTGGAGGATGACCTGCTGGGTACGCACCGCCAGGCGCGCCGCCTTGTCGCTCGGCAGGGCGATCGCCTCGTCCATCGAATCCGTATGCAGCGATTGTGTGCCCCCAAGCACGGCCGCCAGCGCCTGGATGGCGACGCGGACGAGGTTCACCTCTGGCTGTGGCTCGGTGAGCGAAACCCCGGCTGTCTGCGTGTGAAAACGCATCAGCCACGAACGCGGGCTCTTCGCCCCGAACTTCTCGCGCATCAGACGCGCCCAGATCCGGCGCGAGGCCCGGAACTTCGCGATCTCTTCGAAGAAGTCGTTGTGGCTGTTGAAGAAAAAGCTGATGCGAGGGGCGAAACTGTCGATATCGAGGCCACGGGCGAGGCCCCACTTCACGTACTCCACCCCGTTCGCCAGGGTGAACGCCAGCTCCTGGGCGGCCGTCGATCCGGCCTCCCGGATGTGGTAGCCGCTGACGCTGACAGCGTTCCAGAGCGGCATCTCCTTCGCCGCGAACTCGATCGTGTCCGTCACCAGCCGCATCGATTGGCTCGGCGGGTAGATGTACTCGTTCTGGGCGATGAACTCCTTGAGGATGTCGTTCTGGAGCGTGCCCGCCAGCTTCTCCCGCGGAATCCCGCGCTTCTCGGCGGCGGCGATGAACAGCGCCCAGACGACGGGCGCGGGGCTGTTGATCGTCATCGAGGTCGTGATCTTATCGAGGGGCAGGTCGGCGAGCAGGATCTCCATGTCCGCGAGCGAATCGATGGCGACGCCGCAGCTCCCGAACTCGCCCTCAGCCCACGTCTCATCGTGGTCGTAACCCATCAGCGTCGGCATGTCGAAGGCGACGGAGAGGCCGTTGTTGCCCGCGGCGAGCAGATCCTTGTACCGCTGGTTCGTCTCTTCGGCCGAACCGAAGCCGCTGAACATCCGGATCGTCCACGGCTTGCCGCGGTAGCCCGTGCGGTGCACGCCGCGCGTGTAGGGGTACTCGCCAGGGAGGTTGATGTCCCGCTCGTAGTCCAGGCCCGCCACATCCGTTGGGTCATAGAGCCGGTCGATCGGCCGACTGGAGACGGTCATGAATGGGCCGGCGAGCTCCTTGCCCTCCTGGATCACGGTCTCGTCGTGCGCTGCGCGAAGTTCACGGATGCGGTCGTTCGTCGTCATGCTGCTCCTGCCCCTGACACTGCTTGATGGCACATATCCTACAGGAACCGGCCGCTGGCGGCCTCCGGGACACCGAGCTGGCGAGCGGAGGCGTACCGCCGGACGATTGTTCCGAACGCCTTCGGACGCTCCGCGGCGCCGCCGTTGCGAAGGCGCCTGGCGCGCCGCCCTCTACCGCAGGCGCCGGATACGGGGGTGCAGCAGCCCGATTGCAGGGAGCACCGCCGTGAGGACCCCGCAGACGACGAGCACTCCGCGCGCCCCAAACGCGTCCGTAGCCACCCCGGCGACGAGCAGGCCAACGGGGAGCAGCCCGAACGAGCCCACATAGTCGATCCCGGCTACCCGCCCCAGGAGATGCCCGGGCACCATCTCCTGAAGTGTGTTGATCCAGATAAGCTCGAACACCACGATCGCGCTCCCGCCCACCATCGCCGCCAGCCAGAACGCCGGGATCGGCGCCGGTAGAGCGAAACAGAGCAGCATCAGCCCATTCATCAGCAAGGCCACGTAGGCGATGGGACCGCGCGGCCTCAGCATCTCCCTCCGTCGCCCGAGCCAGATCGCCATCGCCACCGAACCCGCCGCCCCGAACGAGAGCAGCGCCCCATATGCCGCCGCTGGCGCCTCTCGCTCCTCGCGCAGCAGGTACGGCAACGTCACCCGCATCGGGCCAGCCAGGGTCACGTTGGCCAGGCTGGAAAGGCCGATCGTGAACCACAGCCAGGGCTGCGCACCCACCGCCG
>JANMTH010000718.1:0-1773 GCA_031390305.1 Thermoflexaceae bacterium | reverse complement strand
ACCCGCATTTCGCCCGTCCCTATGATGGTCTAAACGGCTGCCAATATTACCAGTTAGACACCGTTTTTGACGATTTAGTTCTGCCGGGGGTCGCGAAGCGGCGCGGGGCATCGGGGCCCCGCAAGCGGAGCGACCAGAGCGGGGCGGAGGGGCCCCCGCGAGAATACATGATCAGATTCGAAGATTTGCTCGAGCGGATGAGGACTTATACCTCGGACGAGGAGCGCGAATTCCTCCGCCGGGCCTATGTCTTCTCGGCCCTGGAGCACAAGGGGCAGGTCCGGCACTCGGGCGAGCCCTACCTGGTGCATCCGCTGGAGGTGGCGAGCATCCTGGCCGAGATGCGGCTGGACCCCGTCGCCATCGCGGCCGGGCTGCTGCACGATGTCGTGGAAGACACCCTGACGACGATCGAGAAGATCGAGGAGCACTTCGGCCCCGAGGTTGCGCATGTGGTCGAGGGGGTGACCAAGATAGGCGCCATCCCGTTCTCGTCGAGCGAGGAGCGGCAGGCCGAGAACTTCCGGAAGATGCTGCTGGCCATGGTGGACGACATCCGCGTCATCCTGGTCAAGCTCGCCGATCGCCTCCATAACATGCGCACCCTGTCGCACATGCCGGAAGACCGGCAGATCCGCACCGCCCAGGAGACGCTCGACATTTACGCCCCCATCGCGAACCGGCTCGGGATGAGCAAGATCAAGAACGAGCTCGAGGAGCTGTCGTTCAAGTATCTCGATGTGGCCGGCTATCAGGCCTTGACCGCCAAGGTCGAGAGCAAGCGGAAAGCCGCCGAGGTCGAGATCGAGGTTCTGAAGAAGACCATCACGGCGAAGCTGAGCGAGGCGCAAGTGCCGGTCAAGCAGGTAGACGGCCGCCTGAAGCGCCTCTACAGCATCAACCAGAAGCTGAAGCGCCAGCGCATCGAGCTCGATCAGGTGTACGACTTTGTGGCGCTCCGCATCATCACCGACAGCGTCAAGGACTGCTACGCGGCGCTGGGCATCATCCACCAGACGTGGTCGCCGGTGCCGGGGCGCATCAAGGATTTCATCGCGATGCCGCGGCCCAACGGCTACCAGTCGCTGCACACGTCGGTCATCAGCGAGCGCGGCGTGCCCTTCGAGGTGCAGATTCGCACCGAAGAGATGCACCGGCACGCGGAGGAAGGCATCGCGGCGCACTGGAAATACAAGGAAGGGCGCATCGGCGATCACCGCGACGAGCGGCACTTCCAGTGGCTGCGCCAGCTTCTCGAGGTGCAGCAGGAAGTCCGCGACCCGCACGAGTTCATCCAGAACCTCAAGGTCGACCTGTATCCGGAAGAGGTCTACATCTTCACCCCCAAGGGGCAGGTGAAGGCCCTGCCGCGGGGCGCGACGCCCGTCGATTTCGCCTACGCCATCCACACCGATATCGGACATCAGTGCGTGGGCGCCCGCGTGAACGGCAAGATGGTGCCGCTGCGCACGCGCCTGAAAAACGGCGACATCGTCGAGATCGTGACGAACACCGGGCACAAACCCAGCCGCGACTGGCTGAACTTTGTCGTGACGGCGCGGGCGCGCAACAAGATCAAGCACTTCGTCCAGGGGGAAGAACGCGCCCGCAGCGTCGATCTGGGCCGCCGCCTGCTGGAAAAGGAAGCGCGCCGCTTCAACGTGAATCCCGGCACGCTGTTCGAGAGCGAGGTGTTCAAGAAGGCAGCCGCGGAGCATGGACCCGGCGATGAGATCTTCGCGGAAATCGGTTACGGGAAGGTTGCGCCGCGTA
>JANMTH010000714.1:0-2306 GCA_031390305.1 Thermoflexaceae bacterium | reverse complement strand
TGGAACGCCTGATGGGCGAACTGGGCCTGAAAGGCGTCCGACGCGGCCGGCAGGTTCGCACGACGATCCCGGACGAGACGGCGGCCCGGCCGCTGGACCGGGTGCAGCGAAACTTCCACGCCCCTGCTCCCAACCGGCTCTGGGTCGCCGACATCACCTACGTACGCACCTGGTCCGGCTTCGCTTACACGGCCTTCATCATCGACGTCTTCTCCCGCTACATCGTCGGCTGGCACGTCTCCCGCTCGCTGCACGTAGACCTCGTGCTCACCGCCCTGGAGCAGGCACTGTGGGCGCGCGAAGGACCCTTCGGCGGACTGGTCCATCATTCGGACCGGGGCAGCCAGGCCGAGTTCAAGGAGTCGTCGCAACACCGCCTTGTTGGAGCGAGCATAGATGATCATCAAGAGCCTCGGCGGGAGTCTTCCATCCGAGCGTCTTGCGAGGTCGGCTGTTGAGCGCAGCGGCGACGGCCTCGAGATCACTGACGCTGTGCCTGCTGAGGTCGGTGCCCTTTGGGAAGTACTGGCGGAGCAGGCCGTTGGTGTTCTCGTTCGTGCCGCGCTGCCACGGGCTGTGCGGGTCACAGAAGTAGATCGCCACGCCGGTATCGATACGCAGCTGAGCATGTTGGGCCATCTCGGCGCCCTGATCCCAGGTGAGGGATCGGCGGAGCTGCTGCGGGAGCGTCGTGATCGAGGACGTGATGGCATTGCGGACAGCCTCGGCGCCATGTCCAGCCAGGGCAGGCCCGTTGTGCGTTCGGGGCTCGCCGTGGCCCTCCATGCGTGGCAAGTGCAACAGCATAGCGAACCGGCTGGTGCGCTCGACGAGCGTCCCGATCGCCGAGCTGTCCAGCCCAAGGATGAGGTCCCCTTCCCAGTGGCCAGGCACGGCTCGGTCGTCTGCTTCGGCCGGTCGTTCGCTGATCATGATCTCGGGCGTGACGAACTTCTTACCGCGCCCCTGGGTTCGGGCCCGCGGCACACGTAACGCCCGTCCGGTCCGCAGGCAGCTGACGAGTTCGCGGTGAAGCGCCCCACGGCCTTGCACGTAGAGGGCTTGGTAGATGGCCTCGTGCGAGATCCGCATGGTCTCATCATGAGGAAACTCGAGCCGCAGCCGATGTGCGATCTGCTCGGGGCTCCACGACCTGGCCCAACGGCGGTCCTGGCGGCGACCGTGGCGACGGCCGATCCAACGCACGGCAGGTCCTGGCACCAGCTCACCGTCGGGCCGGGTGATCGTACCGGCCAGCCGATCCTGGACGTACGCGCGTAAGACGTCGTTCGCCGCGAGCTTGGAGACCCTGGGGCGGCTGGCACGGCGCTCGGCGTGCCACTGTGCAGTCGTTGCCCGGTACTCCACGGTCGAGCTGCGCGTCGATGCGTTGCGCCGTAGCTCCCGCGAGACCGTCGATGGCGAACGTCTCAGGCGGCCCGCGATCTCCCGCACTCCAAGGTGCTGAGCGTGCCAGATCGCGATCTCCTCCCGTTCAGCAAACGACAGATAGCGTCTCGACAGCGGAGCCAACGAGATAGGTGACATTCCGCCAGCCTGCCGGAACCATCTCGAGCCGGCCGGCGGCGACACCCGGGCTTCGATCGCGGCGTCTTCACTCGATGCTCCGCGGGCAACTGCTTCCCAGAAACGGATCCGGTCCTCACGCCGCGCCGTGGACGGCCGGCCAGGCGACCACATCTGGCCACGCATCGCACGAATCGCCCGCTGACCAGCGGTAACACCCATGACGCACCACCTCCATGACAAGGTGTTGCATCGACCAGTTGAACTCGCCCAGTACACCTCCCGCGAGTTCCGCCAGTCCCTGGCTAAGGCGAAGATAATCCAATCGCTCAGCCGGCCACGCCAGTGCTGGGACAACGCCGTCGCTGAGAGCTTCTTCAGCACGCTCAAGACGGAGCTGGTTTACCGGCGGCCGTGGCCTACACGGACTGAGGCACGGCGGGCAGTCTTCGAGTTCATCGAAGTGTTCTATAATCGCCGCGGGCTCCACTCATCCCTGGGCTCTCGCCTCCCGTGGAGTACGAGAGCATCAGGCTACCTGGTGGGAGCCCGGCCTTCGCGGCCTAAGAAATGTGTCCAAAACGGGGTAGGGCCATATTGTTGAACGCTGCTTTTATCCGCTCGCTCATATTCATCTTCTCAGCGCGGTGCTGCGCGTTGCCGCGAGGCTTGCCGCCCACATAGGTTTCGTCCGCTTCAACGATGCCCATGAGCAGCGATGGATTCTTGCTGGTCATGGCCCAGCGAATGCGATGGCACATGAACCACGCCGCTTCGTA
>JANMTH010000688.1:0-2267 GCA_031390305.1 Thermoflexaceae bacterium | reverse complement strand
GGCCCCGGTCATCTTCCTCAGCGACGGCTACCTCGGGAACGGCTCCGAGCCATGGCTCGTGCCTGCCGCCGATGAACTCCCGGCCATCGAGTGGTCGTACGCCACAAAAGCCGACAACTGGCATCCCTACCTCCGGGACCCGATAACGCTCGCCCGGCCCTGGGCGGTTCCTGGTCAGAAGGGCTTCGAACACCGCATCGGTGGCATCGAAAAGTCCAAAGACTCCGGCGACATCAGCTACGATCCCGAGAACCATCACCTCATGACCCTCGTGCGCAAGGAGCGGATCGATCGGATGGTGAACGACATCCCGCCGATTGAAGTCTCCGGGCCCGAAAGCGGCGACCTCCTTGTCGTCGGCTGGGGCGGCACCTATGGCGCCATCACCACCGCCGCCGAAAACGCACGCAAGGCCGGCAAGAGCGTCGCCTCCGCGCACATCCGCTATCTCAATCCGTTCCCCGCGAATCTCGGCGAGGTCCTGAGCCGGTACAAGCGCGTCCTCGTGCCGGAACTCAACCTCGGCCAGCTCTCGGTCCTCCTCCGCGCGAAGTACCTCGTCGATGCCGTCCCATTCAACAAAATCGCCGGTCAGCCCTTCAAGATCGCTGAGATCGAAGGGAAGATCGATGAACTGCTCGGGCTAACCGGCCCCTACGAACTGCAATTCGGCCCGGCTTCGGTGCTAGGAGGCTAGTCTATGACCGCTCTCGTTCAGAACGGTAACCTTATCGAGGAGCTTCCCCTCCTCACCCGCAAGGATTTCGTCACCGACCAGGAGGTCCGCTGGTGCCCCGGCTGTGGTGACTATTCGATCCTCGCCCAGATGCAGAAGATGCTGCCCGAACTCCACGTCCCCAAGGAGAACATCGTCTTCATCAGCGGCATCGGCTGTTCCAGCCGCTTCCCCTACTACGTGGAGACGTACGGCTTTCACAGCATCCACGGCCGCGCCCTCACCCTCGCCACCGGCCTGAAGACGGCCCGCCCAGAACTCACGATCTTCGTCGTTACCGGAGACGGCGACGGCCTCAGCATCGGCGGCAACCACCTCCTCCACACCATGCGCCGGAATATCGACCTCAAGGTCATCCTCTTCAACAACCGCATCTATGGGCTCACCAAGGGCCAGCCCTCGCCCACCTCCGAAATCGGCAAGGTCACCAAATTCTCGCCGTTCGGCACGGCCGAGCGCCCTCTGAGCCCGATCCGCATCGCCCTCGCCGCCGGCGCCACCTTCGTCGCTCGCTCCGTCGATCGCGATATCAAACACCTCGAAGAGACCCTCTACCAGGCATCCCAGCACAAGGGCTCGGCCTTCGTCGAGGTCTTCCAGAACTGCAATATCTTCAACGATGGCGCATTCGCCGCCTTCGCCGAGAAAGAAGTCCGCCAGGATAAGATGCTCTACCTCCAGGACGGCAAGCCCCTCCGCTTCGGCGCCGACCGCCAGCACGGCATCCGCCTGAACGGCTTCAGCCCGGACGTTGTCGAGAACGCGACCGACGATAGCGCCCTCATCACCCACAACGTGAACAGCGTCGACCCCACCCTCGCCAACATCCTGACGACGATGGACTACCCGGCCTTCCCCGTCCCCGTCGGCGTCTTCCGCGCCGTTCAGGAGCCTTCCTTCGATGAGATCGTCACCCATCAGATCGAGACCGCCATCGCCCAAAAAGGCAAGGGCACGCTCGACGAACTCCTCAAGGGCGGGGAAACCTGGGTCGTCTCCTGATGAGCGTCTCAGAGATCGGCTAGCATTCCTGCGGGCCACCCGGTTCAGGGTGGCCCGTTCACGATCGAGGAGGTCCAGTTCATGACCGTCGAAGCGGACCGTGACATCGTCACCTGCCCCCGCTGCGGAGGCGAAAACACCCGCGGCTCAGATAGCTGCGAACACTGCCAGAGCGACCTCACCGCCTTCGACAAGACCGAGAGCGAAGACCTCGACATGCTTCTCGGCAGCATCCGCTTCTCTCGCGCCACCACCGTCGCCCCAACGGCGACCCTCCGCGAGGCGATCGCCGCCATGGCCGCCGACCTCATGGGCGCCGTTCTCGTCGTCGAAGACGGGCGGATCGCCGGTGTTTTCACCGAAAGGGATGTCCTCGGCAAAGTCGCTGGTCCGGCTGTCTCGCTCGATGCGCCGGTTGCCGGTTACATGACCCGCGACCCCGTGGTCCTGCGCGAAGACGACACGATCGCTACCGCCCTCAACAAGATGGGCACCGGCGGTTTCCGCCATATCCCGCTCGTCCGCGGCG
>JANMTH010000798.1:0-6608 GCA_031390305.1 Thermoflexaceae bacterium | reverse complement strand
AGCGGCCGACGCCTGGCGGGCCGTGGGCGTCGCGGAGGACCACATCCACCGCCGTGACGAGGAGCTGAACTACTGGTTCAGCTTCCCGAGCAAGACGCCCGGCGCGAGCGGCCCCTGCGGCCCGGACAGCGAGATCTACTTCGACTACTATCCCGAACGGGGGACGGCCGGTGCGCAGCTCCAGCTCGACGCCGAGGGCAACCCCACCGGTGGCGTGGGCTACGACGACGAGCGCTTCCTCGAGTTCTGGAACCTCGTGTTCATGCAGCTCTACCAGCACCCGGACGGCCACCGTGAGGACCTGCCCGCCCAGAACATCGATACCGGCAGCGGCCTCGAACGGGTGGCCTGCGTCCTCCAGGGCAAGCGCTCCGTCTTCGAGACCGACATCTTCCTGCCCATCCTCGAGGAGGCGGCGGCCGTGTTGGGTTACGACTACTTCGGTGGCGACCCACACGCCCACCAGGCGTACGTCATCCGGGCGATGAGCGAGCACTGCCGGGCGGCGACGATGCTCGTGGCTGATGGCGTCGTGCCCTCCAACGAGGGGCGCGGCTACATCCTCCGCCGCGTCCTGAGGCGGGCTATCTACCTGGCGCGCCGGTCGGGTGTCACTGAGCCGTTTACGGCGCGGCTGGCGCGGGCGGCCGTGGGCAAGCTGAAGGCCGGCTGGCCGCACATCGCCGAAGCCCAGGCGTTCATCGAACGCGCCCTCTCCGCCGAAGAGGAGCGGTTCGTGCGGACGCTCGCGGCGGGGACGCAGCGCCTCGATGCGCTTCTCGAACGGATCGAGGCCGGCCAGGCGGTGTCCGGCGCAGACGCTTTCCAGCTCTACGACACCTTCGGCTTCCCGCTCGAACTCACTCGTGAAATCGCGACCGGGCGCGGCTTCACGGTCGATGAGGCCGGTTTCACCGGCGCCATGGAGGCGCAGCGCAAACGCTCCCGCGAGGCCGGCCGCTTCCTCAAGGGCGAACCTTCGCCGCTTCTCCGATCGATCGGCGAAGAGCACTCCGCCTTCGTCGGTTACTCCCACGTCGAAAGCGATTCGGAGGTCGTCGCGATCATGCGGGGGGGCGAGCTCGTGGAGCTCGTTCGCGAGGGTGAATCCTGCGAGGTCGTGCTCGACACTACCCCGTTTTATCCCGAGGGCGGCGGACAGGCCGGCGACCAGGGGAACCTTCGGACGGCATCCGGCGTTCTTGTTGTTGAGGACACGCAAAGCACCGGGGGCGCTATCGTCCACCGTGGCCGAGTCGTCGAAGGAGTTCTCCGCCGTGGTGAATCGGCTACCGCAACCGTCGATGCCGCTCTCCGCGCTGGCTCGGCCCGCAATCACACGGGCACGCACCTGCTCCACGCGGCCCTGCGAGCTACGCTCGGAGCGCACGTCCGCCAGCAGGGCTCGCTGGTCACGCCGGAACGGCTGCGTTTCGACTTCACGCACCTGGAACACGTGCCCCGCGAAGCGCTCCGCGAAGCCGGGGAGCTGGCGAACGACCGGATCCGGCGCGATCTCGAGGTCGGCTGGCGGACCACCTCCTACCGGCAGGCGATCGCGGCTGGCGCGCTCGCCTTCTTCGGCGACAAATATGGCAGCGACGTTCGCGTGGTGGAGATTCGTGATGGCGAAGGGGCGTTCAGCGCCGAGCTCTGTGGTGGCACCCACGTCCACCGTACGGGGGAGATCGGCTTCCTCCACATCCTCCGCGAATCCTCCGTGGCGGCGGGCACGCGCCGCGTTGAGGCGCTTACGGGCGCCGGCGCGGAGCGCTACCTGCTCGACCAGCAGGAGCGGCTTTTCCGCCTCGCCGACCGTTTGGGCACGCCGCCGGCCGAACTGGAGGAGCGCGTGGAAGCGCTCCAGGGCGAAGTTGAGCGGCTGCGGAAGCAGACGGAACAGCTCGGGCGGGCACAGGCGGAAGGCATCGCCGACGGCCTTATCGATGGCGCCAGGCGGATTGGCGACGCGCACCTCGTCGTGGCGCTCATCGACGTATCCACGGCCGATCTGCTGCGGGAGGTCGCGGACCGGGTGCGTTCGCGGCTGCGGCCGGTGCTCCTCGTCCTCGCCGCCGCTCCGGAGGGCCGGCCCGTCTTTCTCGCGGCCGTCACGCCCGAACTCGTCGCACGGGGCCTGCACGCGGGCAACCTCGTCCGTGACGTCGCGAAGGTCGCCGGGGGAGGTGGTGGTGGCCGGCCGGACATCGCCCAGGCGGGAGCGAAGGACGCCTCGCGGATCGATGCCGCGCTCGCGGAGGCCCGCCGTCTCGTCGCGGCCTTGCTGGAATAACGTGGCGCCCGTGGGGCGATCCTCGTGAAGGACGAACCCAGGGGCGACGCGGAGGCCGGATCCGGAGGGGACGGCTATGGCGACGACGATGTTGGCGATGGCCTCGCCAGCGTGATCGCTGTCGAGCGCGGCGACGATATCGCCGCCATCTGCGGCCGGCTCGATTCGGCGCCGACGTACGCCGTCGTGGTCCACGCCCCGCGGGGGAACCGCCAGCTGGCGACCGAGCTGGGCATGCGCCGGCTGGTGCGCCACGCTGAGGAGAGCGGCCGGGTGATGGCCGTCGCCACCCGATCATCGTCCCTCGCGAACCGGGCGCGCCAGGCGGGGGTGCCGACCAGCCGGCGTCCGGAGAACGTGCGCTGGGATTCCGGTGGCCATCGTGTCATCGGGCTGGGCCGCTGGAGCTTCGTGTCACCGTCGTTCGGCGCCTGGTTCCAGTACCTCTCGATCATCATCGTCTTCGGCGTGCTGGGGGCGGTGGCGCTCGCCGTCGGGCCCTCGGCCAGGGTCGTTGTCTCGTCACCAACGGAGACAGTCACGAAGACGGTGAGCATCCGGGCGGCCACGCAGAGGACCGAGGTGGACGTGGATGGCCTCCGCCTGCCGGCGCGGGAGGTGACGGGCATCCACCGCCTGACGGTGGCGCTGGCGGCCACCGGCGCGCCCGTGGCCGGCTCGACAGCGAAGACGGTGTCGGCGGCCGATGTGGCGGCGGCTACCGCCCTCGTTGAGCAGATGAAGACGGCGGAGACCTTGAAGCAGGTGGCACAGAAGGCACGGCCGTTCGACGCCGTGATCGTGAGGACGGTGGTGGTGACGGTGAAGCCGCCGACGATCCCGGCCGTTGGAACGGCGGCCGACTTGCTCCTCTTCGAGGTAGAGATCGAAGTGAAGGCCACCGCCATCCCCCAGGACGTGCTCGAAGAGGTGGCGCGCAAAGTGTTGACGCCGCCCGGTGGGGGCGAGTTCGTGCCGGGCTCGGTTAGGGCCGTAGAGGACGGGCCGACGGCGATCGATGACGAGGGCGTGATCATCGCGCGGCTTGCGATCAGCGCTCGTTTTACGACCGGACTGGCTACGGGCGAACTCAAGGACGCCGTCAAGGGGAAGTCGGAAGAGAGCGCGGAGTCGATTCTGCGGGAGCGGTATGGTATTGAGGAACCAGAAGTACGCCTTTCGCCGGGCTGGTCGCCGTGGTTGCCGCGCTTCGCCTTCCGCATCACTGTGGAGCTGCGGGGCACGACCGACACCGTGGGAACCAGCTCAGCGCCAGGCACAGGGACGAATGCAACCCCCACAAGAACGCCAACGCCAGGCGCGACTGCTAGCCCTTGATCCGGGAGAGCGGCGCGTGGGCGTCGCCATCAGCGATGAACTGGGGTTATACGCCCATCCCCGGCCGGCACTGGTTGGCCTTGGCCAGGGGCTGGTGGAGGCGGTAGCCCGGCTGGTAGAGGCCGATGAGGTGTCCGAGGTGATCGTCGGGATGCCGTTGCGGCTTTCCGGCGGGGATTCGGAACAGACGGCGGCGGCGCGGGCACTGGTCGTTCGCCTCCGGGCGCGGCTCGGGGTGCCGGTGACCGAGTGGGATGAGCGCCTCAGCTCCGTGCAGGCGGCGCGGGCCGTCCGAGGGGCCGCGCGCAGGCGCTCCGGGGAGCTCGATTCGGCGGCGGCGGCGATCGTCCTCCAGGCGGCGCTCGATGCCCGTCGCACGGGGCCGCGATGAACGGAAGCCGGGTTGCCAGGCTGAGCGCCTGCGCGACGGCGCTCGTCGTGTTCGCCGCTGTCCTGGCGGGGTACGCCATCTCGCGCACGCCGGGGGACACGCTTGGCCGGGCGCGGGGACCGGTGGCGGTGCGGACCATCGGGGCGGACGGCCAGGCCGACTACACGCTGCCTAAAGAGAGCTCGGCGGCGAAGATCGGCGACGACCTGGAGGAGCTGGGGATCATCCGTTCTGGCGCGCAGTTTGCCCTGCTCGTGCGGCTGATGGGCGTGGAGAAGAAGCTGAGCGCCGGGGAGTACACGCTCCCGAAGGGGATATCCGCGGTGACGGCGGTGCAGGCCGTGACGGTGAAGGATTCCGTGCCAGTGCGGCGCGTCACCTTCCCGGAGGGCATCCGGATCGAGGAGATGGCGGTGATCGCCGAGAAAGCGGGATTCGGGACCGCCCAGGAGTTCCTGGTGGCCGCCGCCGCGGCGAAGCTTCCTTCGGGCCTGGCCCTGAACCTGCCGGCGGGCGCCGGCCTCCAGGGCTACCTCTTCCCGGACACCTACATCCTGCCGATCGGCGCACGCTCGCCGCAGCTCGTCGCGCTGATGATCGAGACCTTCGACGTGCGCTTTTCGGCGGAGTTGCGGGCGGCGGCCGCCCAGCGTGGCTTCAGTACGCATGAGGTGGTGACGATGGCCTCGATCGTCGAACGGGAGGCGGTCCTGGAGGGCGAACGGCCGCGGATCGCGGGCGTGTTCTACAACCGGCTTGCTGGCAGCGACAGCCTCGGCGCCGACCCGACGGTTCAGTTCGCGATAACGGTCAACAACCCGGCGACGGTGACGCAGCACGGCTGGTGGAAGAAGGAGCTGACGGCGGTCGATCTCGATTCTCAGTCGCCGTACAACACGCGCAAGTTTGGCGGGCTTCCGCCGGGGCCGATCACGAATCCGGGCCTGGCCTCGCTCGAAGCGGCGGCGAAGCCAGAGGCCACCGACTTCTACTACTTCGTGGCCGACGCGAAGAAGGGCGATGGGTCGCACGCCTTCGCCGTCACCTTCGCCGAACATGAGCGGAATATCGCCACGGTCGGCTCACCATGAAACGGACGGGAATTATCGGCCATCCGGTTGGACACAGCCTTTCGCCCGTCTTCCAGAACGCGGCCTTCCGCGAATGCGGGCTGGACGTTGGCTACGAACTCTGGGATACGGAGGCGGAGGCTCTGCACGGACGGATTGTCTCGCTCACTTCGCCGGAGATCCTCGGCGCGAACGTGACGATCCCCCACAAAGAGGCGGTCATCCCCTACCTCGATGAGGTGGGGGGCCAGGTGGTCCGCGTCGGCGCCGTGAACACGATCGTGAATCGGTCCGGCCGGCTGTTCGGGTTCAACACGGATGGCCCGGGCTTCGTCGCGGCGCTCCGGAACGAAGCGTTCTTCGACCCGGCCGGCAAACATATCCTGCTCCTGGGCGCTGGCGGATCGGCACGGGGCATCGCCTTTGCCCTGGGCGAGGTCCGTGCCGCCTCCGTCTCGATCGCGAACCGCTCGGCCGAGCGGGCCGTGCGCCTCGTCCAGGACCTGACGGCGGCGGGGTTCGCGGCGCGCGCGCATACGGCCGAGACTGCCTTCGCTCTGTACGATGGCGTGGTGAACTGCACCTCGCTCGGCATGCACGGTGGGCCGGACCCTGCGGGCTTGCCATGTGAACCTTCGCGACTGCGGCCTGGGACGCTCGCCGTCGACATCGTCTACGCGCCAGAGGAGACGCCCTTCCTGCGTGCGGCGCGCGCGGCGGGGCTGCCGGTGATGGGTGGCCTGCCGATGCTGATCTACCAGGGGGCACTCGCCTTCGAGCACTGGACCGGCGTCCCGGCGCCCGTGGATGTGATGTTCGATGCCGCGCGGAAGGCTCTCGCCGAGCGGGCGCGCCGGCTGGAGCTGGCGGGCGGCGGCGAGGCGGAGCGATGATCATCGTCGGCTCGGTGGCGGTCCTCGCGATCTTCCTCATCGTCGGCTGGGCGGTCGCGACGGAGATGTTCCAACACCGCGCCTGGCGCCACCGGGTGGCGTCGGGCGATGTCGCCATCGTCCGGGCGCTGATCGAGGAGGCCCTGGGGGCGTGGGGGAAAGCGCGGCCGCCGCGGGACCTGGCGGCTTCGCTCTGGGCGGGCGTCCAGGGCGCGCAGCTGGTCGCCGTGACGGAGGACTCGGCGACGGTCTCATCGTCGGCGGAGGGGGAGTTCCGGACCGAGGGTACGCAGCGGGTGCAGGTGGCCTCGGCCCTGGAGGAGGCGATCGCCCTGGCGGCGAAGATCGTGGACATGATGCTGTACGATGTCCCAAACCTCCGGCTCGCGGTGGTGCGGGCCGATATCTATTCGACGTTCACCGGGGACGATGGCACGCCTGTGCAGCAACCAATTCTGACGACGACGGCGGCCCGCGCCGTGGCCGACGGCCTCAACTGGGAGGCGCTCACGCCGGCCGAAGTGCTGGGCCGCTTCGAAACGACGTTCGATCGCGCCCCATCGGGACAGGGGCGGCCGATCGTGCTCGCCGAGATCGAGGGATCGCTGCCGCCGGCGCCGGGG
>JANMTH010000762.1:0-6457 GCA_031390305.1 Thermoflexaceae bacterium | reverse complement strand
GTTCGAGACTTCGCCGACGATCCAGAGGTCGCTGAAGATCTCGTTCGCTTCAAGGACTTCGCGGAGGAAGGCGACGACGGCGCCGACGCTGAGGGCCTGCATGAAGGGAGGCTAGCAGCATGGGCGGCGCATGCGCCATGGCGGCCACCGTCGCCGTCGGCGCGGCTTCGAGGTGCTGCAGCCGTCTCTGGTTCATGCGTGGACTCTACCGCTCTCTGTCAGCACTCCGGGTGATGGTGATCACCTCTATCCCTGATGGGACTAGCCGGTACATCACGCGATACGGAGACACGGGGATCTCGCGAATCTGTTCGAAGCCCAGCTCTTCGACCTTGCGGCCCATTCGAGGGAATCTTCGACGCGTTCGAGTTGCCCGGTGATCCGCTCGAGCACGCGACCTGCGTAGCGCGGAGAGGTGACCGCGAGTGCGTCGAAGATAGCCCGGAGGTCTTCGATGGCCTCGTCGGTCCAGCGGATCGGCACCTACTTGAGCCCGAATTGGCGTTTGACTTCCTCATGCGGCGTCAGGCGTCCCGCCTCAGCGTCGGCCAGTCCGGCTTCGATTTTCTGGCGCACGTACACCGCATACATCAGGTCGTCCCAGGTGGCGTCCTCGGGCAGGCCTTCTACGAGGCGGTGCGCCTCGTCCTTCAGCTGAGTTGCTGGCATAGCTTCCTACCCCACGCGTTCGATGTAGCCGCCGCTGTCGGTGTTCACCTTGATCCGCTGGCCCTCTTCGACGAAGAGGGGGACGTTGACGACGAGGCCGGTCTCCATGGTCGCGGGCTTGGAGCCGCCGGTGGCCGTGTCGCCCTTGAAGCCGGGGTCGGTGGTCGCCACGACCAACTCAACGGAGAGCGGGAGCTCGACGCCGATCACCTCTTCGCCGTACATCACGAGCTGGCAGGTGTCGTTCTCTTTGAGGTAGAGGGCGGAATCGCCGATCTTGTCGCGAGTCACGGGGAACTGTTCGAAGTCCTCGGTGTTCATGAAGTAGTAGAACTGGTCGTCGCCGTAGAGGTACTGCATCTCGCGGGTCTCGACGCGGGCGCGAGGCCACTTGGTGCCGGCCTGGAAGGTCTGTTCGAAGATCGCGCCGGTGCGGGCATCGCGGAACTTGATGCGGACCTGGGCCGAGCCACGGCCGGTCTTGATGTGGTTGTACTCGAGGATCGACATGAGCTTGCCATCGAGTTCGATGGTTGCGCCCTTCTTCAGTTCGCCAGTAGAAATCACGGGTCACACTCCAGAGGGGGTCAGTTTTCGCGCGTGGCTAAGGACGCGGGCCTTGCCGTTTTCGAGCACTACGACGTCTTCGATGCGGACGCCGCCCAACCCGGGCAGGTAGATGCCGGGCTCAATGGTAAACACCATTCCTTCTTCCAAGGTATCTTCGGAAGAGAAGCCGAGGTAGGGGCTTTCGTGGACTTCGAGGCCGATGCCGTGGCCGAGTCCGTGCCCGAAGTGGTCTCCGTGGCCGGCTTGGGCGATGACGTCATGGGCCAGGCGGTGGGCCGCGATGCCCGTCATCCCGCTCTCGACGCCTTCGATCGCCGCCTGTTGGGCCTCGAAGACGATGCCGTAAATGGCCGCCATCTCGGGCGTCAGGCGGCCGATGACGGTAGTGCGGGTGAGGTCGCTGCAGTAGCCGCCCTGGAGTGCGCCCATATCGACGATGATCGGTTCGCCTTCCCGGATCGGTTCGGCGCGGGGCGAGGCGTGGGGCTGAGCGGCCCAGGCGCCACCGGCGACGATCGTTTCGAAGGAGACACCCTGGCCGCCGAGGTCGCGGATCGCGTTTTCGATGGCGGCGGCGACCTCCAACTCGGTCATTCCCGGCTGGAGGGCCGCCTCGACCCGTTCGAAGGCGCGGTCGCCGGTGGTGATGGCCCGCTGAAGGCCGGCCAGCTCTTCGGGGTCTTTCAGCTTGCGAAGTTGTTCGACGATGCGGCCGGCGGTACCGAGGGTTGGGCGGCGGCCCCACGGCATCTCGAGGAGGCACTTGTTCAGCCGCTCCCAGGCGCCGAGGGTGGTGTCGGCGGCCGAGAGGCCGATACGCGAGCCGGCAAGACCGGCGTGCTTCACGAGGGCCGGCACCCACTGCTCCCAGCGGCCCTCGAACTTCCAGACTTCGAAGCCGCGTGGCGTGGATTCGCGCTCGGCCTGCTCCGTGTAGCGAAAGTCGACCGCCATGATGGCCCGATCGCGAGTGACGAGGGCGAAGCCCGAGGAGCCCGTGAAGCCCGAGACGTAGAAGCGGTTCTGGGAGTGCCGGCCGTAGACATCATCGACGGGCCCGGAGACGAGGAGGGCGTCGAGGCGCTCTTCGGCGAGGGCGGCGCGGATCCGGTCGAGGCGGTCGTTCACGCTGGTGCTCCCGTGGGGGGTGTGGCGGCCGCCAGCCGATCGAGGTGGTCCAGGAGGAGTTCGGCGGCCGCGGTGTAGCCTTCGCGGCCGAGGCCGGTGACCTGGCCCAGGCAGACCGGGGCGATGAGGGAGACGTGGCGGAAGCCCTCACGGGCGTGGGTGTTGGAGATGTGGACTTCGACGACGGGGAGCTGGATCGCCTCGATGGCGTCGCGGAGGGCGACCGAGGTGTGCGTGTAGGCGCCGGCGTTGATGACGACGCCGTCGGCGAACTTGCGGTGCTCGTGAAGGAAATCGATGATCGCTCCCTCGTGGTTGCTCTGGAAACAGAGGAGGGCGGCGCCGCGCTCGCCGGCGACGGCGGCAACGTCGTTCTCGATCTCGAGCAGCGTCGTGGTTCCGTAGACCTCAGGTTTGCGTTCGCCGAGGAGGTTCAGGTTCGGGCCGTGGACGAGGAGGATGGTCGTCACGCGCGCGCCGCCCGCCAGGCGTCGATGCGGTCGCGCGCCCAGGCAGCGTCTTCGGCGCTGAGCGGTGGCGGTGGCGGGGCGCCGGCGTAGTCGAGGTTGTTGGTGTAGCGGCCCATTCCAAAGACGTAATCAAGCGCTGCCTGGAGGTCGATGACGCCGTCGGGGTCATCGACCAGGAGAGGGACGGGAATCCGCGGGAGGCGATCGCGAAGGCCGATCGGCCAGGCTTCGGTCGATGCCCGCCCGGCGCGGGTGACCGTCGCGAGGTAGAGCGTGTGCTTCAGCTCGACGTGTTGAAAGATCCGCTGGCCGCGGCGAATGAGGTCCACCTCCACCAGATGGACTCCCGCGCGGTGGAGCTGGCGCCATTTGTCCCGGAACTTTTCGAGGGCCGCGCCGCGTTTCTTGATCGGTGAAAGGATCTCGATGGAGGCGACAAGCGTTTGATTGCCCAACAGGCGGATGCGGATGACGGGCACGCGGATCGTCGTCGGCGCGACAAGCGGGAGGTTAAGCGAACCGGTGAGCGTGGCGACTCCGCCGCCGCCGTCCGGGTCACTCGCTGGGGGGCGCTTCTCCGCGACCCTGACGTGAACGTCGGGGTACATGATTCCCAACTCTTGTTCCGGATGGTCGTCCTCGACTAACCGCGTCTCGATCCGCACGGTGTACTCGGGCCGGATGGTGTTCGCGAGTTGGTCCCGGATTGCGGAGGCCAGACTGTGATGCACGTCGGGCCAGAGCCAGCCTTCGAGGTACGGGTCCATGCCGGGGAATGGTGAATGCGGAGCCGCGGTCATCGTCTCGTTAGCCTAACAGATCGGCCGGGGCTCAGCGGCCGCCCGAGGCGGCCTCGGGGACGCGGACCTCTGGCCCGCCGGCCTTGGGTAGCGCCCCCTTGGGGGCGGTAATCCGCCTGACACCTTCGATCACGATGATCGCGGCGACACAGATGACTCCCTGGAGGACGAGCGTCTCGCGGATCCCGATATGGTCGGCGAGGATGCCGATCGGGAGCGAGGCGAGGCCAAACAGGCTCCAGCTGAGCATGTTCATCGATTGCACGCGGCCGTGGTACTCGCGGTCCGTCATGCCCATCACGAGGGAGTTGTTGAGAGTCTGGAAAGCGGCGGCGAAGCCGCCAACGAGGACCATCGCGAGCAAACCGGGGACGAAGTGCGGCGCCGCGCCGAGCGCGACCAGGGCGCCGCCGAAGACCATCCCGCAGATCGGCTGCCAGAAGACGCTCGCTCGCTCGCTCATCGTCGCGACGACGACGGTGGCGACGACGGCGCCGACCGCTCCGAAGGTGGAGAGGAGCCCGAGACCGCCAGAGCCGGTGTGGTACACGCTCTTGGCTATCGAGGGGAGGAAGGACTGGTAGGGGAAGCCGATCATGACGAGGGCGAACGAGGCGAGGATGAGCAACCCGACGTTCCGCCGGGCCATGACGTAGCGGACACCATCGACGAGGTCGGCGGCGGGCGAGGTGGCGCTTGCCCGGGGCCGCGGGTTACCCAGCGGGAGGCGGAACATCATGAGCGTCGCGACGATGAAGCCGGCCGTTGTGATGTAGTAGACGCCCGCCGTGCCGATGAAGCTGACGGCGATGAAGGCCCCGGCGAGGGACGGCCCGACGACCCGCGTGCTGTTCATCGAAAGCTGCTGGAGGATGACGGCGTTCGGGAGCTGCTCGCGGTTCACGAGATCTCCGATGAAGGCCTGGCGAGCGGGGCCGATGAACGAGAAGCCGGCGCCCTGGACGACGCCGGCGGCGATGAGCATCCAGTACTCGACGGCGCCCATCGCGATCATGGTGGCGAGCCAGGCCGAGTTCGCGGCGACGATGACCTGGCAGACCATGAGGACGTGGCGCTTTGGCAGGCGATCGGCGATGACCCCGCCCCAGAGCGAAAGGAGGAGCTGGGGAACCCCGAAGGCGAGCATCACGCCGCCGAGCGCGCTGTTCTTTCCGGTGAGGTCGTAGGCGAGGTACCCGCGGGCGATGACCTGCATTTGCATGCCGAGGAACGAGAAGATGTTCCCGAACCAGAGGGTCCGGAACGGTGGATTCTCGAGGACGGCGCGGAATGTCCGGTTGAAGGTATCGCCAGGCAGGGGACGAACCTCACTCTCACGTTAAGGTTGTAGTACAGCCTACGGGAATCAGCTGTTCGCGGCCAGCTTGCGGCGGCGTGGGCGTTGCAGCGCCCGCTCGGCGAGCTGTTCCCAGGCCCTGGCGCTGACTTCCGCCTGGCGGGCCTGGGAGACGTGGGTGTAGATCTGGGTGGTGTTCGCGGAGCTGTGCCCGAGCAGGTCCTGGACTATGCGCAAATCCGCGCCGCCGTCCAGGAGATGGGTAGCGAAAGAGTGGCGGAGGAGGTGGGGCCAGACGTCCTGTGTGATTCCGGCGCGGAGGGCGTGCTGTTTGATCAACATCTGGACGGAGCGCGGGCTGAGACGGCCTCCCGAACGGTTGAGGAGCAGAGCCTCCTGGGGGCCCTCGGCGAGGACCGGTCTGGCAGACTCCAGATAGCGTTCGAGGGCCTCGATCGCCGAGCGTCCGAAGAGGACGAGCCGTTCTTTCGCGCCCTTGCCATGGACGATGGCCGCGCCTTCGTGGGCATCGATATCGCGGGCGTTGAGGGCGGTGAGTTCGGAGATGCGGAGGCCACCGCCGTAGAGCAGCTCGAGAATGGCGCGGTCGCGCAAGCCCTGTGGGGTCGAGAGGTCTGGCGCCGCGAGGAGCGCATCGACGACGCCGGGCTCCATGACTTTCGGCAGCCGCTTCGGGCGTTTGGGGAGGGCGAGGCCGTAGAGAAGGTCTTTCGCGGTGGCGCCTTCGCGGAGGAGGTACTTGTAGAAGCCGTGGACGGTACTCGTCCGCCGGGTGACGGAGGCGGCGACGATGCCAGCCTCGCGGAGTTCGCCGAGGTACTCGCGGAATCGTTGGCGGTTGGTGGCCAAGGGGGCGTACTCCCGCTCGGCGCACCAGCGGAGGAAGTGACCGATGTCGCTGGCGTAGTTGCGGATGGTGAGGGGCGACCGGTTGCCGACGGCGCTGAGTTCGCGGAGGTAGGCCTGGAGGAAGGCTTCCGCGGATTTGTGGGCCGGGGCGGGGGTCAATGTCATAACGGCAAGCATACGTCAACGATTGCAGTGATCATCTCCGTCCAGTAAGCAACTATCGAAGGAGACTCCACATGGCTGAACTGACCGAACTCGCGAAGCGCCTGCTCGAAGGCAAGAACATGGCCGCCGTGGCCACCCTGAACAAGGACGGCTCGCCCCAGGCGACAGTTGTCTGGATCGATACCGACGGCACGAACGTGATCTTCAACACCGCCGAAGGGCGTCTGAAGACGAAGAACATGCGGCGAGACGCCCGCGTCTCGATCTCGGTGATCAACGGCGCCAACCCGTATGAACAGGCGCTCATCCAGGGCCGTGTCGTCGCGATGACGGAGGAAGGCGCGGACGCGCACATCGACGCGATGGCGAAGAAGTACCTGGGACAGGAGAGCTACCCGTTCCGCCAGCCGGGCGAAGTGCGCGTGCTGGTGACGGTGGCGCCGGACAAGGTCGGCTAGTTGCTGGGGCCGGCCCTCACCCCCCAACCC
>JANMTH010000733.1:0-2342 GCA_031390305.1 Thermoflexaceae bacterium | reverse complement strand
AGGTTCAGGAGCCAGCGCGCCGAGAGGTCCTCCGGGTTCTCGCCCAGGATCTCGGCCAGCTCCCGGATCGCCCCGCGCGACCCGTCCTTCTCGACGTGGACCCCGGAGCCCCGGATCGGAAGGAGGCAGGAGTCAGTTCCGTGGTGGTGAACGCAGTTCTCCTGCTCGCCCATGCGAAGGTAGGCCACGGCGAGATGCCCGCGCACGAGGGAGTAGAAGTGCCTGCCGAGGACCGTCGGGTTCTCGCGCAGCGCGTCCTTCACGGCCTGGAATCGAACCACCGCGTCGCGGCTCCGGCCCGCGAGAAGCCAGTCGTAGGCGAGGGCGGCGTCGAGGACCAGCCGGCTGCGTAGGTCCGAGCGGTCGGAAACGCCGCGGGCGTAGCGGGCGAGAGCGGGGTCTGGCCGCTGCTCGATGAGCCGCTGATCCGCGTGGGCGCCCAGACGCGTAAGGAGGGCGACCATCTCCCGGGTGCCATCGGCCTGCCCCAAGGGGGAGGCCTGGCCGCGCGCGCCCGACAGAGCGCCGAGCGCGGCGGCCAACAGCAGCGCCGAAGACCGGCCGGCTACGGCGTCCAGATTACTTCGAACTGCGCCATCATGGCGTGGTCCTCGTGCTCCAGCTTGTGGCAGTGGAACACGTACACACCCGTGTTGTCGGTGAACTTCGAGATCACGCGGGCGGAGCCAAAGGCCGGGACCAACACCGTGTCCTTCCAACCCTTGTCCCCCGCCGCCGGGACGCGGCCGTTCACGTCGAGGATCTGGAACTCGATGTCGTGGATGTGCATCGGGTGCGCCTCGCCCGAGTCATTCCGGAACTTCCAGATCTCGATGTCGTTCAGACGCGGTGTGGCCTGGAAGCGGCTCGGGTCGAACAGCTCCCCGTTGATCACCCAGACGCGGCGTCCGTTGATAAACGCCCTGCCAAGGCTGAACTCGCGCGTCCGCGCCGCGGAGGACGCCGACATACGGGTGACGGTGCGCAGGGTCGACGGGATCGCGCTGTTGTCGGCTTCGTTGCGCACGACGTCGAAGCGCATGATGTCGGTCGTGGCGCTGCTCGAGCCGCCGCCAAAGCCGCCATCTCCGTTCTGGTTCTTGAGAACCACGCTGGTCCCGAGCGAATACGGCGAGAAGTCGATCACGACGTCCACGCGCTCCGCGGGGGCCAGGCTGATGGAGGTCCTCGAGACCGGCGCAGAGAGCAGGCCACCGTCCGAGCCGATCTGGATGAACCCGCCGGAGCTGAGCGCGAGCTTGTACACCCGCGCGTTCGACCCGTTGACGATGCGGAAGCGCACCTTGCGCCGCCCGACCTGGAAGTAGGGCTGGATCGCGCCGTTCACCAGGAGCCGGTCGCCCAGGACGCCACTGTCGATCGTGTCGTCGTTCAAGGGGTAATTGAAGGAGCCGTCGGAGTTGAAGAGCCGATCCTGGATGAGCAGCGGAACGTCGTTCACGCCTTTGGGGAGAGGGAGGGCGTCCTCGTAGGCGTCCGACATCAGGTAGAAGCCGGCAAGGCCCATGTACACGTGCCGGCCGGTGACGTCCACCGCGTGGTCGTGATACCAGAGCGTCGCCGGGATCTGGTTGTTCGGATAGTCGTAGTCCTTGGATGCGCCCGGGGCCACGAGGTCCATCGGGTGGCCGTCGGAGTCGGGCGGCGTGTGGCCGCCGTGGAGGTGGACCGAGATGCTCTCGTTAAGGTGGTTGGTCTGGCTTACGACCGCGTGACGGCCGCTGCGCACCTTGAGCGTGGGGCCGGGATAGATGCCGTTGTATCCCCAGATCGTCGTCAGCTTGCCGGGGACGATCTCCACCTGGGCCTGCCGCATGGTGATCTCGTAGTAGTCGGTCGTCCCGGCGGACCTTGCCGGCGCGAGAACGGGCGGGATCGGGAGCGGGCGCTGGAACGGTGTCACGGGGGGAGACCCGCTGCCACCGTCGTGGCTCGCGCGGGCGGGCGACGGCCACGCGAGCCCCACCCCGGAGAGCAGGCCCAGTTTCAGGACATCCCGTCTTTTCGAGGACATGCGTCTCTCCTTCTCCGGGACCCTTCCCGGCGCGAAGTCACCGCCAATCGTTACATCGCAGGAAAGCGGTGCATGATACTCGACCCGCGCGCGATTGATAGGTGTTTTTCAACTGCGGCGACGTGGTGGGCACCGGCAGCAGACGCGCCTGGAACAACGGCGGCCGGCTACGAACGGGCACGTTCACGTTCACGGAAGGAAGAGTTGGTGCCGGAGGCGGGACTCGAACCCGCATGGGTTGCCCCACACGCCCCTCAAACGTGCGTGTCTGCCATTCCACCACTCCGGCAGGACGTGGCGTACGGAG
>JANMTH010000721.1:0-3885 GCA_031390305.1 Thermoflexaceae bacterium | reverse complement strand
GGCGGCCCGGAGGGCGCGGACGCGGCGGCGGCGGGGCGGCCGCTTCGGGGCCGAACTCGGAATCGATGACAGCGGCGAGACGGGCGGCGAAGCGAAGCCGGCGCATCCGTTCGGCGCGTTCGGCGGCGTAGCCGGCGAAGATGGCGGCGTTCCAGGTCGCCGTGGAGGAGAGCGCTTCGTTGACGAGACGGACATCGCGGAAGGTGATGGAGAGGCCCTGGCCGATGATCGGGTCGTTGTGCCCGGCGGCGTCGCCGACGAGGACGACGCCTTCGACGGCGGGCGAATCGGTCCAGGTGTCTTCGTTCGGGTAGGAGTAGCAGTGGCTGATGGGAGTCGCGTTGGCGAGGGCCTCGGAGTGTTTGAGCGTGCTCAGGCGGAAGGCATCGAGGAAGCGGCGCTGGGCATCGGGACCGGCGAGGAAGGACTTGCGGTCGAGGCCGTACCCGAGGTAAAGACGGACGCGGCCGCCGCCCTGGGGGAATACGAGGTAGTTTACTTCGCCTTCGGTGCCCTTGGCCTGGAGGTGTTCGGGCCAGCCGTGGGCGCCCTCTACCAGCATGCCGGAGAAGAGGTGGTGGCGTTCGTTGCGATGTAGTTCGATGCCGGCCTGGGTTCGGATGACTGAGTTGCGACCGTCGGCGCCAACGGCGAGGCGACAGGAGACGGAGGTTTCCACGCCCTGGTGGGTGTAGCGAACGAGCGGCTTCGGTCCGCCCGCGACGGAGACGTTGGTGACACCACGGAGGACGGTCGCGGCGGCGGCGGCGGCGGCGGCGGCGGAAGTGAGGGCCTGGCAGGCGACGGTATGCTGAAGGCAGAGCGGCCCGGGAACGCCGGGAAGGAGGGCCGTCATGTCGAGGGCCTCCTTCTCGCTCTCTTCGAAGCTATCGAACTCATCGCCGGCGGAGACGTGGTGGCTGAGGTGGGGGCCGCCGGCGGCGACGAGGGTGTCGTAGATGCCGAGCTTTTTCGCTTCGATGACGCCCCAGGGGGCGACCCATTCGCCGCGGACGAGGTCGCGGTAGATCTCGGTCTTTTCGAGGACGAGGACATTGAGGCCGGTGCGGGCGAGGACCGTGGCGAGGGCTCCGCCGGCGATACCGCCGCCGACAATGACTACGTCGCGGGAAGAGGACACAGAAAACGCTCCGGGTTCGGGTGGAGGGGATGATACGGCTGGCGGCGGGTGCGACCAACCATGCGGACGTCAGACCTTGCGGTACCGGTAGGCCCAAACGGTGAGGCTGGTGGTGACGGAGGCCATTCCGGCGATGGCGGCGAGGGCCTTGAGGAGGGCGGGACCGTCCCAGCCTTCGAGGACGAGGGCGCGCGTGCCTTCGAGGATGTAGGTGAAGGGGTTGATGGTGGCGAGGAATTCGAGCCAGCCGGAGAAGACCTCTTTGGGGGCGAAAGCTGGCGAGAGGAAGATGAGGGGAAAGAAGAAGAGGAACGAGAGCTGGACGGCCTGGTTGCTGCCCGTGCGGAGGGCGAGCGCGACGGCGAGGCCGGAGTAGGCGAGGGAGAAGACGCCGCCGATGACGACAAGAAGGACGGCCCCGGGAACGCCAGCTTCGATGTGGCCGCCGGCGATGAGCCCCGCGATGACGACGATCGTGCCAAGGACGAGGCCGCGAACGCCATCGGCGGCCATCCGGCCGAGGATGAGGGAGGGGCGCGGCGCGGGCGTGAGGGCGAGCTTGTCGAAGTAGCCCTTCTGGATATCGCTCACGAGGCCGGAGCCGGCGGTACCGACGGCGACGGCCTGGAGGAGGGCGACGGGGATCTGGAAACCGACGAAATCGGTCACCCCGAAAGCCGAACCGGCGATCGATTCGAGCGAACCGACGGTGACGGCGAAGAAGAAGAGGGGAAGGAAGATGTTGCCGATCTCGATCCCGGGTTGGCGGCGGGCTTCGCGAAGGGAGCGGAGCATGAGGAGGTAGGAATCGCGGAGAAGTCTCATGAGCGCCCGCCTTTTTCGGGCCGGGCGATGGGAGCGCCGGCCTGGAGGTGATGTCCGGTATTTCTGAGGAAGACGTCGTCGAGGGTGGGCCGCGCGAGGGTAATTTCGGCGATCCGCAGTCCCGCCTCATCGAGGAGGAGGACGATTCGGGGGATGGCGCGGGCGCCTTCGGCGATGTAGACGACGATCGCGTCCTCGAGGCGGCGGACGTCGCTCGCGCCTTCGAAGGAGGCAAGGACGTGAGCCGTCGCATCGAGACCCGCCGCGCCATCCTCGGGACGGACGGTGACGACGTCGGTGCCGATGCTCGCCTTCAGGGCTTCGGGCGAACCCTGGGCGACGATCTGGCCGCGGTCCATGATCGCTACTTCGTGAGCGAGGCGGTCGGCCTCTTCGAGGTACTGGGTGGTGAGGAAGACGGTGACTCCGTCGCGGCTGTTGAGTTCGCCGATGTAGCGCCAGATCGTCTCGCGGCTGATCGGGTCGAGGCCGGTAGTCGGCTCATCGAGGAAGAGGATGGGTGGGCGGTTGACGAGGGCGGCGGCGAGATCGAGGCGGCGTTGCATGCCGCCGGAGTAGGTTCCAACGCGGCGATCGGCGGCGGCGGCGAGATCGACGACATCGAGGAGTTCGTTGGCGCGGGCCTTCGCTGTCTTGCCATCCATGCCGAAGAGACGGGCCTGGAGGGTGAGGAGTTCGCGGCCCGTCTGCATCTCGTCGAGGCCGGCTTCCTGGAGGGCGACGCCGATGTGCCGGCGAAGTTCGCGGCCCTGGCGGGCGACATCGAAGCCAGCGACCTCGGCCCTGCCGCCGGTGGGGCGGAGGAGGGTGGTGAGCATGCGGACGGTGGTCGTCTTGCCGGAGCCGTTCTGGCCGAGGAAGCCGAAGATCGCGCCGGGCTCGATGGCGAGGTCGATACCATCGACGGCGCGGATATCGGGAGGGAAGTGGCGCGCGAGCGATTCGGCGCGGATGGCGTACTGCATGGGTAGACGATAGCCGATGGATGTTAGCCGAGAGAAGGCGACGTGTAACCGGAATCAGCGCCGCCAGGGGCGGTAGCGGGCGAGGACGAGGACACCGCTGACGAGGACGACGCCGATGAGGATCATTGCGAGGGCGGCGACGGTGGGGTCATCGACATGGCGGAGGATGACGGTGGCGAGGCCGATGAAGACGGCGACGACGCCGGCGACCATGTAGGTGAGCGTCGCGCGGCGGAGGCTGAGGATGACGAGCCCAGCACCAAGCGGGATGGAGAGAGCTTCGGCCCAGAGCGAGCCGTCGCTACCCACGCCGGCGAAAAATGCGGCGAAGACGGCGGTTGCGCTGAAGAGGGCACGCGCGGCGGGGCGGGGCGTGAGCAGCGCGACTTCGGTAAGGAGGAGGGCGGCGAGGCTCAGACCGAGGAGCGTGAGGCCGCCGATCACGGGCTGGTCGTTATCCCGGTTGATACGTTCGGCGAGGCTGAACGAGAAGAGGATGATGGCGGCGGCGAACGCGAAGAGCTGGGCCTCGCGCCGGGAGAACGACCAGAGCGCGGCGGAGACGAGGATCGCGGTGATACCGCCGCCGAGCGCGACGTTGCGGCCGGCCCAGCCCGCTTCCTCGCCGCTGACGACGGCGACGAGGGTGATGAGAGCGGCCGCGAGCAGCCAGGCGACGGAGCCGCCGCGGACGAGCTCGGGACGCGGGGAGTGGAGCAAGAGCCATCCGAGGAGGAGGGTGAGCGCGGCGGGGCCAGCGACGACGGCGATCCGGGCGGCGCCGCCGAGGTCTTCCCAGTTCACGGCGGCGAGAACGACCATGCCGACGCCGATCGCGGCCAACCCAAGGTAGACGATCCCTTCGACGACGGAAGGGGCGGAATCCGGCGCGGGGGCCGGTTGGCCGCGTTCGAAGGTGGCGATACGTTCGGC
>JANMTH010000694.1:0-2374 GCA_031390305.1 Thermoflexaceae bacterium | reverse complement strand
CCTCGTGCTGGCGGACCACATCGCGAGTTTCACGGCGGCCGTGCGGGCCGGGGTACGGATCGCGATGGGGACCGACCAGGGCACGCCGCTCAACCGCCCGGGCGAAAACGCCCAGGAGATCGTTCGGATGGCGCGGCACGGACTGAGCCCGGCGGCCGCGATCCTGGCCGCGACGGCGTGGGCGGCGGACCTGCTCGGGATCGAGGCCGGCCGGCTTGGCACGGGGCTGCGCGCCGACGTCGTAGTCTTCGATGGCGACCCGTTGATCGATCTCTCCGTGCTCACCCGGACTGACGCTATCCGCGCCATCGTGCAAGGTGGACGTATCGTGCATCGCCCGGGCGAGGGCGCAGCCCGCTGAAACACCGAACCTGGATTGGAGTAGGACATGAGCGAACTGCAGAAGAAGATCTCGAAGGCGCAGAAGCGCGAAGCTCAGGGTGGGCTTGGCTTTGGTAACGTGAGGCGTGAACTACCACGGGCGATGGTCCTCGCGGCGCGGGTAGCCACCGCCCAGGAGGCCGAGGCGGCGACGGCCGCAGGGGCCGATTGCGTCATCTTCTCCGGGTTGGCCGCGGCCGCGGCCGCCGCCGCGATCAAGCCGCTGGCGAAGGTTTGCGCCGGGGCACAGGTCGCGGCCCTGGACGAAGGCGGCGCCCAGGCCCTCGTAGCCGCGGGCTGCGACTTCGTCATCAGCCCGCTCGACACGACGGACGCGATGGCCGTCGATCCTGAAAAGCTCGGCCACGTGCTGGAAGCGCCCGCGGACGCGAGCGACACGCTCCTCCGAGCGCTGGCGCCGTTCGGCCTCGACGCGCTGTACGTGGATGGGCCGCATACATCGATGACCATGGCCGCCCGCCTGGAACTCGTCCGGCTCTCCTCATTCTCATCGAGCGCGCTCATGGCGCCGGTCGGCGCTGGCGTAGCGATGAACGCGCTCCGCGTCCTGCGCGATTCGGGCGTCGGGGTCGTGGTCGCTCCGGCGGGGGCGACGGCGGCCGAGCTGACGGCCCTCAGCGAGGCCCTCAAGGCGATCCCTGCGCCCAAGCGCGAGCGGCACGGCGGCGACATCGCCATGGTGCCCGCGACCCGTGCCGCTTCCGGAGCCGGGGATGAAGACGACGAAGATGATGATGATGACGACTAACCCTCGTCTCCTGGCCGACGGGTAGCCCCCGCTCCGGCCAGGCTGAGAAGCGCCGTTCTCCCCTCGCCCAGCGCACTGGGAGAGGGTCAGGGGGTGAGGGCGCCCGCCAGGCCAGCGTTCGCGAGCGCCTTCACGATCCGTTCCGCGGCCTCGGGCGGCGGGTCCATCTCCAGCGTCATAATCGCGACGGCATCGACCAGCGGGTTGGCGTGGAGGGCCGCGACCAGGTCATCGAAGGCGGCCCAGCCCGTCGCGGTCGGCGCATGCGCGAGGCCCAGGCGGCTGGCGATCCGCTCCGCCGCCGCCGCCGTCGGGAGCGGCATCACCATCGCGACGACGTGGGTGGAGGGCGACCGCTCCTTGACTGCCTCCGCCAGTGGCGTCAGCGCCTCCGTTGCGAACACCGGCTGGGTCTGCACGTACGCCGCCCCGGCGTCCAGCTTGGGCAGGAGGTTTCGGAGAACGGCGTCCCGGTCCGGGAGGTACTGGTTCGCGGTCGCGCCGATGAGGGCGCCCGGGAGCAGTTCGACCACCTGGGCGATCGTTTCGCGGATGTTCGGGGCGCCCGGAAGGTCGTCTCCGGCGTGGTCGCCCCGAATGCAGAGCACCTGGCGGATGCCGGACGCGCGGGCGCGCCCGAGGTCCGCCGCGAGTTCTTCGCGGCTTCGCCCACGCGTCACCAGATGCCAGGCGGGGTCGATTCCGGCCTCCCGCAGCTGGATCGAAGCTTCGAGCGATGACTGCCGCGATGGGCGCTGGATAACGTTGATGGCCATCGCCCAATCACCGAGGAGCCTGGCCCGGCGAAGGAGCACGTGCGGCAGCGAACGCTGCGGCGGCGTGATCTCGAGGGCAACCGGGAACGCTCGGGCGGCCAGCCGTTCGGCGAAGGACATGGCGGTCAGCGTGCGGCGGGCGGCGACGCTCTGTCTAGCGGGGCCTCCCCGGAACGGTCTATCGCGAACCGCGCAGCCGCGGATCCAGCACGTCGCGCAAGGCATCGCCCAACATGTTGAAGCCGAAGACCGCGAGGAAGATGGCCAGGCCCGGGAAGATGATCAGGTAGATGTGGTTCTCGAAGAGGAGACGGTTGCCGGCTAGCATCTGGCCCCACGTCGGGAAGTTCGTCACGCCCTGGCCGAGGAAGCTAATTGTCGCCTCCGCGAGGATGGCCGTACCCAGCTGGAGCGTCGCCAGGACGATGACCGTCGGCATGATGTTGGG
>JANMTH010000687.1:0-9363 GCA_031390305.1 Thermoflexaceae bacterium | reverse complement strand
ATGAACGTCTGGTCGCCGGCCGCCTCGCGAATGATCTCGAGGCCGCGGCGGAGGTTCGCCGGGGCCGTAGTACCCGCCCTGTGATATGCGACTTCGCGCGGCGGCTGGGCGGCGAACGCGAGGGCGTCGAGCTTCAGGTAGACGTAGCCCCATTCACGGGTGACTTTGGCCACAACCTCCCGCAGCCAGGCCTCGGATTGGGGGTGGGTGCAATCGAGGACGGCGCAACGGCCGAGCCAGGTATCGACGAAGAGGGTGACGCCGGCGCGCGTCTTCAGGGCCATCTCCGGATGGCCGCGAAGGGCTGCCGAGTCTTCGTGCAGGAGGAACGGGGCGAGCCAGAGGCCGGGCTTGTAGCCAGCATCGCCGATCCGTGTGGCGAGCGCGGCCATGCCAGAGGGGAACTTCGCGTTGGGTGTGAGCCAATCGCCGGTGAAAGACTGGAATCCGTCGTCGATCTGGACGTACTCGGCGGGGTGGTTCGTGGCGCGCATCGTCTCGAGGTTCGAGAGGATGTCGGCTTCGCTGACGCTGCCGTAGAAGTAGTACCAGCTGCACCAGCCCGTGGGGACGCGATCGGGAACGCGGGCCTGCATTTCGACCGCCGTTTCGTCGGCGAAGTGTTCCATGAGGGCGACGGCGTCGCGGCCTTCGCTGATCAGGATCGGTGGAAGGTCGAGCCGTTCGCCCGGGGCGAGGACGATGCCGTCGAGATCGAAGACGAGGTCGAGTGCCTCGAGCGTGCTCTCGTCGTCGTCGAGGGAGATCTCGACATCGAAGAAGACGGCGCCTGGCCGGAGCGAACCGATGACGAGGGCGGAGTTCGCCTTGAAGGGAAGGTAGAGGGCGAGGACCTCGTTACTGATGTACAGGCGGCCTTCATCGTCGCCACGGTCGCGCCAGGCGAGGCCTTCGTAGCCTTCGGGGAGCGGTTCGGCGAAGGTGCGGACGAGGGCGTCGCGCTGCATGAGGCGGCCGTGGAGCCAGGCCCAGCCGCTCACGGAGGTCCATTCCGGGCTGGCGGAGAGGCGCACTTCCTCGGCCGCTATCGTGCCGGCGCTGGCGTTGACGACGGTGGTCTCGAGACGGGCGCCATCCCAGCGCATCTCGACGGCGAGGCCGGCGGGCTCGATGGCCGCTTCGAGTTCAAGGCCCCATGGGAGGTTGGCGATCATCGGTACTCTCCAAAGGCGCGGCGCGCCGCTTCAAGGTTTTCAGGCGTGCCGATATCGAACCAGGGGCCCTGGACGGGCACGGCGCGAAGGTCGGCGCCGGCGGCCACCATGGCGGCGATGGCACGCGGCAGTTCGTATTCGCCGCGCTCCGAAGGTTCGAGGCGTTCGAGTTCGGGCCAGATGGCGGGGCCGAGGACGCCGAGGCCAGCGTTGTTCCAGCGGGTGGCCGATGTGCCGCGCGGCGGTTTCTCGACGATGCGCTCGACCCGCATTTCGCTATCGACGTAGACGGCGGCGCCGGCCCATGGGTCATCGACATCGTTCACGGCGAGGGCGCCATCGGCGAGGGCGGCGGCGCGAATGACGGAACGGTAGTTCTCGCTGCCAACGAGGACATCGCCCCAGGCGAAAAGGAAGCTGTCGTCGCCGACAAAGCGGCGGGCGAGGGCGAGGGCACGGGCGGTGCCGTCGAGCTGTTCCTGACGGAAGTAGCGAACGTTGACGCCAGCCTGGGCGCCGTTCCCAAGTTCGTATTCGACCTGTTCGCCGCGGTAGCCGGTGATGACGGCGAACTCGGTGACGCGGGCGTGAATCAGCCCTTCGAGGATGCGGACGATAATCGGGCGCCCACGGACTTCGAGAAGGGGCTTCGGTAGCTCATCGGTGAGCGCACCGAGGCGCGTGCCACGGCCGGCGGCGAAGAGGACGGCCTTCTCGATCACAGGAGCTCCAACCCGGCGGAGGGGGTGACTTCGAAGGCCGGGCCGCCGGTGGAGGCCTCGGCGGCGGCGAGCACGGCATCCAGCTTCTCGGGCGAGACGGCGGCCATCGCGAAGCCGCCGAACCCAGCACCGGTCAGCCGCGAGCCGAAGGCGCCGGCCCTGCGCATGGCGGCACAAACGCGGTCGAGGGCCGGCGTGCTGCACTTGAAGTCGTTGCGGAGGCTGTCGTGGGAGGCGTCGAGGAGCTTTCCGAAGGCGGGGAAATCGCCGGCGAGGAGGGCCGTTTCGGCGTCGTCGACGCGCCGGGCTTCGCCGAGGATGTGCCGGGCGAGGCGCTTGACGGGGATCTTCGCGCGCGCGTTCCAGGTTTCGGCGGAGAGCTGGACGAGGCCGCTGATATCCGCGTCGGAGCCGTGGGCGACCTCCTGGGCGGAGATCTTTTCCGGGAGGTTCTCGACGAGGAGGTCGATGACTTCGACATCGACGACGTCGCGGAGGATGGGGTGGAGGGGGATATCGAGGCCGACCTGGTCGGCGAGCATGGCGGCGGCGAGGCGGGCGCCGACGACGCGTTCGTTGTAGGCGTCGCGGGCGGCGCCGCCTTTGGGGGCGGTCTCGCCTGAATTGGCGACGACGAAGCGGAGGGCCTTGGGAATCGGCACGGGCCTGCGGCCGGGGGGGTCGAAATCGATCCGGAGGGCGGCGCCAGCCTGGGCGAAGGCGATCACGGTCTGGTCCATGCCGCCGCTTTCGACGCCAGCATGGCGTTCGGCGCGGATGGCCCGAGCGGTGAGGTCTTCGCGATCGAGGGGGAGCCCCCAGGCCACGGTGAGGGCGGCGATGATCCCGAGGGTGAGCGCGGAAGAGGAGCTGAGCCCGCTGGCGGCGGGTAAATCGGAGACGATTATCAGGTTCGCGCCACGCTCGGGGGCGATATCTTCGAGTTCGCGGAGGGCGCCGGCGAGGTAGCGCGCCCAACCGTGGGCAGGCCCGCCGCCGCTGCGTACGAGGCGCTCCTCGCCTTCGTGGGCCGAGGTTCGGGCGGTGACGACGCGATCGGCCGTGGGGCCGGCGGCGACGTAGATGGCGCGCTCGATAGCCATGGGGAGGACGGGGAGCAGGGAGTAGTCGGTGTGTTCGCCGATAAGGTTGACGCGGCCGGGGGAACGGACGAGGGCCGCGGAAGCGACCCCGAAGGCCGCTTCGAAGGTTCGGCGCGCATCGCCGGGGAGATCGGTGGATGTCATTACCTGCGACTGTAGCCTGCCGGGGCCGAAGCATCGAACGGGGTTGGGCGACACCCTGAACGGCAGGCTCCGGAGCGGGACCAGATGGGGGGCGATGCGGTACGCTCCGGCGGACAGCGGCGTAGCCCGGCCGGGAGCCGGGGAGGTACGTTCGCCGCGCTGAGGAGAGAGATGAACAGGATCGAACTCGAGACGAAGCTGAACCGTGACCGCGCCTGGCTGCTGGAGACGTATGCGACGCTGAGCGCGGAGGACCTGGAACGCGGGGTGACGCCGAGCGAGCATGACGCCGCGAACCTCTGGAGCGCGAAGGACCACCTGGTCCACCTGGCGCTTATCGAGTTCAACTTCGCGCGGATGGTGCGGCGGCACGTGGCCGGGGAGGCGAACCCGGTGGGGCTGACGCACGACGCCTCGGGGCGGGAGCGGCCGCGGGACGAGATCATGGCCTCGGTGCACCTGATGACGGAGGAGTGGCAGAAGAAGCACGCCGCGAAGAGTCTCTCGGAAGTGGTGGCGATCGGCCAGGAGGCGCGGGCGGAGACGCTGAAGCTGGTTTCGGAGCTGACGGACGCGCAGATCGAAGAGAAGCTGCCGGGCGCGCCCTGGGCGGATGGCACGATCGGTGGGGTGCTCGGGGCGAATGCGGACCACGGGCGGATGCACTGGCACTGGGCGAAAGAGGGATTCGAGAAGATGGGGTTGGCGGTTCCTTCGGGGAGCCAGTAACTCACTTGAGTAAGTTGGCGGGCATTGCCGGGGGTGTTTCCCTCACCCCCAACCCCTCTCCCAGTGCGCTGGGCGAGGGGAGTGGCATGGCCAGAGACCGCGCTCGATCATCGTGGACTTTCTCCAGTTAGTACCAGGCCGGCCGGACGATGGAGGACGCCGAGGCCGGACACGGGAGCGCCGCTTGACGTGGACCGTTAGGATGAGCGGATTCTGAACGAACTAGCGGGAGGCGCGTTGTGCTCGGACATCTGCGGGTTCTGGATCTGACGGACGGCGGGGCGATGCTGGCCGGCCAACTGCTCGGCGAACTTGGGGCGGAGGTGATCCTCGTCGAGCCGCCAGGTGGCGCCGCCGTCCGGGGCGAGGGCCCGTTCTACCACGACGACGTTCACCGCGACCGGAGCCTGGGCTTCTGGGCGCTGAACCGGGACAAACAGAGCATCGTCATCGACCTGGAGAGCGAGGGTGGCCGTTCGGAGCTGTTGGAACTCGCGCGGACGGCTGATTTCGTCATCGAATCGTTCGCGCCCGGCTACCTTGGGGAGCGGGGACTGGGGTACGAAGCGCTTTCGGCGGTCAACCCGGCGCTCGTGGTGGTTTCGATTACGCCGTTCGGGCAGACGGGGCCGAAGGCGGGCTGGGCGGCCTCGGACCTGACGATCTGGGCGGCCTCGCGAACGATGATGATCACCGGGGACGACGACAAACCGCCGCTCGGGCTGGCGGTGCCACAGGCCTGGCTTCACGGCGGCGCGGAGGCGGCGGTTGGGGCGCTCATCGCCCACCACGAACGGGAGGGCACCGGCCGCGGCCAGCACGTGGACGTATCGGTGCAGGCGGCGGCGGCGATGGCGAGCCAGGGCACGATCCTGGATTCGGCGTGGAGCGCGCCGGAGACGAGCCGGGTCGCTGGCGGGGTGAAGTTCGGCGGAATTCCGCTGCGGTTCGTGAACCCGGCGCTGGACGGATTCGTCTCCGTGACGTTCCTGTTCGGGAGCGCTATCGGCCCGTTCTCGCGGCGGTTGATGGAAGTGCTCTGCGAGGAAGGCTTCGTGGATGAAGCAACGCGTGACAAGGACTGGCTTGGCTACACGATGCTGTTGGCGACGGGCAAGGAGCCGTTGAGCGAATACATGCGCTGCGCGGAGGCGATCGCGGCCTGGACGAGCGGCCACACGAAGGCCGAACTCCTGCGGATGGGGATGGAGAAAGGGCTGCTGATCGTGCCGGTGAGCACGATGGCGGACGTGGCGCATTCGCCCCAGCTGGAGGCGCGCGACTTCTGGGAGGAGGTGGAGCACCCCGAGTTGGGGAGAACGGTCCGCTACCCGGGGGCGTTCGCGAAGCTTTCCGCGCGGCCGATGCGGACGCGGTTGCGGCCGCCGCTGCTCGGCGAACACCAGATGATGGCGACGGCGGCGCGGGCGGCGCGAGCGATCGCACCCGGCGGAGGAGGCGGCAAACCGCCGCTTGCGGGCCTGAAGGTGCTGGACGCGATGTGGGTGATCGCGGGCCCCTGGGGCACGCGCTACCTGGCGGATTACGGCGCGACCGTGGTGAAGATCGAGAGCACGACGCGGGTCGATACGCTTCGCACGATCGGGCCGTTCAAGGATGGATCGCCGGGCGCGGAACGCTCGGGCGGCTGGGCGAACATCAACGCTGGGAAGTTCGGGCTCAACGTTTCGCTCACCAATCCCGGCGGCCGGGAGCTGGTGGAGCGGCTGGTTCGCTGGGCCGACGTGGTCACGGAGAGCTTCACGCCAGGGACGATGGCGCGGCTTGGCCTGGGGTACGAAGATCTGCGCGCGCTGAACCCCGGGGTGATCATGGTGAGTTCGTGCCTGAACGGCCAGAGCGGTCCGTACGCGACGCTGGCGGGCTTTGGGACGATGGGCTCGCAGATCGCGGGGTTCGGGATGCTCGCCGGGTGGCCGGGGAGGGCGCCGGCGGGGGCGGCCGGCGCCTATACGGACTACCTCGCGCCGAAGTTCACGGCCTCGGCGATCCTGGCGGCGCTCGATCACCGGCGTCGCACGGGGGAAGGCCAGTATATCGATATCTCTCAGGCGGAGGCATCGACCCGCTTCCTCGGCCCGGCGCTCCTCGATTACACGGTAAACGGGCGGTTGTGGGATCTGCGCGGGAACGATACGCCGCTCTATTTTCCCCATGGGGTGTACCCGGCGGCTGGCGTCGAAGGTTGGGTGGCTATCGCCGTGACGGCCGACGGCCAGTGGCCAGCGCTCTGCCGGGTGATTGGGCGGCCGGAGTGGGGGCACGCCGCTGGTTACGCCACGCAGGCAGGCCGCCGGGCGGACGGGGAGGCGATCGATGCCGCAATCGCCGCGTACACCTCGGCACGGGAGCCGGGCGAGATCGAGGAGGCGCTGCAGGCGGCTGGCGTGCCCTGCCACCGGGCGCTCGACAGCGCGGCCGCCCTGGTGGACCCGCAGCTGGGGCACCGCGGTCACTTCGTGACGGTCCCGCACCCGGAGCTGGGCGATGTCGTTGTCGAAAACTCGCGGATGCTGTTTTCGCGGACGCCGGCACAGGTTTCGCGTCCGGCGCCAACGTTCGGCCAGGACACGGACTACGTGCTTCGTGAGCTGCTGGCGATGAGTGACGACGAGATCGTCGAGGTGATCGCGAGCGGGGCGCTGGAGTAGCGGGTCCGAGGTCCGAGGTCCGAGAGACGGTAGTTCCCAGCCGGCAGAAGACGTACCGGCGCGGCGCTGTAGCGTTGCCCAGTGGCTTCAGCGGCGGAGGCCCAGTGCGAGGTCGCTGTCGTATTCGGCGCGCAGGCCGGGGTCGCGGAGGGTGCGCCAGGCCTCGGTGATCTCGCGGTATTCGGGCGAACCCTGGCGGGTGCGGGCGGAGAGCGTGGTCACCTGGTCAGCGATCCGGTCGATGCTGGCGCTGGGGCGAACGCCGAGGAAGGTGTACCAGTTCTCGTGAAGGTAGGCGAAGGCGCCCGGCGGCGGCGGTGTGCCGCAAAGGGCGGCGTCGTAGACCTTCCGCGTGCGCGGGTTGGTGAGGAGGTCGACGGCGTGACGCAGCTGGAGGATGAGGCGTCCTTCGTCCGCTTCGGTGTAGTTGTCCATCCGGACCTCGTGGCCGAGGCGGTTGGCGGCCTCGATCACCTGGGCGCTGCTGGAATCCATCCTGAGGTTGAGGAATTCGTACCAGTCGGGCAGACGGTCTGGCTGAAACGAACCGCGGCCTTCGGCGGGGACGATGGTGACGGGGCGTGGCTCGAGCTTCGGCCGGGGGCGAATGAGGTCGTAACCGGAGCGCCGGTCGCGGTCCGAGAGGGTGGCGTAGGCGAGGTTGAGGGCCGCCATCCTGCGGTTGGCATCGGGAGCGCGATTGCGGTCCGGGTGGAGTTCGCGGGAGCGCTTGCGGTAGGCGGAGCGGACTTCGGCCGGTGTGGCCGTGGGCTCGATGCCGAGCAAGGCGTAGTGGTCGGGCGCTTGAACGGCCACGGCTAGCGCCGGATCAGGGCGCGTTCGGCGGCGGCGACGATGACATCGACGACGTTGGCGGCGGCGCCTTTGCGGATGCTATCGGTGAGCGCCCAGAAGACGAGGCCGCCGGGATTCGAGCTGTCGGCGCGGATGCGGCCGACGAGGACAGCGTCGGTCCCTGCGACGTCCATCGGCGTGGGGTAGGCCTCGGTCGCCGGGTCGTCGATGACGGTGACGCCCGGTGCGGCGGCCATCAGTTTACGGGCCTCAGCGGGGTCGATGGGCCGTTCGAATTCGGCCCAGATAGTCATGGCGTGGCCGAAGAACGTTGGGATGCGGACGCAGGTGGCGCTGATGGCGACGCCGGGGGCGTGGAGGATCTTGCGGGTCTCGTTGGCCATCTTGATCTCTTCCTTCGTATAGCCGTCTTCGGCGAAGAGGTCGATCTGGGGGACGGCGTTGAAGGCGATCTCGCGCTTTTGGGTGCCGGAAGGCTCGGAGCGGCCTTCGAGCCGGGCACGCGATTCGGCGGCCAGCCCTTCGACGGCGGCCGCGCCCGCGCCGGCGACCGCCTGATAGGTGCTGACGATGATCCGGCGCAGCGGGTTGACACGGTGGATGGGGTTGAGGGCCATGACCATCGGGGTCGTGGTGCAGTTCGGCTGGCTGACGATGCCCTGGTGCCAGAGGAGGTCGTCGGCGTTAATTTCGGGGATGACGAGGGGCACGGCCGGGTCCATGCGGTAGGCGCTCGAATCGTCGATGACGAAGCTGCCGTTGGCCTGGGCGATGGGCGCGTAGAGCTTCGAAGCGGCGCCGGAGGCGGAGAGGAAGACGACGTGATCGTCCGCCGTGAAGCTCGCTTCGCCCGTCGCTTCGACAGTCAGGGCCTGGCCGCGGAAGTCGACGGTCTTGCCGGCGGAGCGGGCGGTGGCGAGCAGGCGGAGGCGGCCGACGGGGATGTTGCGCTCGTCGAGGATCTTGAGGAATTCGCGGCCGACGATGCCGGCGCCGCCGACCACGGTGATGTTGTAGGCGTCCACAGCGGGCTCCCGTGGGGGATGTGGATTTATGGTAGCCCCAACGGGTGGTTAATCGCCAAGGACGAGAGAAACGCAAAGGGACAAAGGCCCAAAGAGACTGTGGGTTGGCACGGCCAGCCAGTGTCTCCTCGTCCGGAAGGCCAGGTTGTGAGAACAACCCAACCCGGCATACGGGACGAAGGGCGTGCCGGATGCTTGCCCTTCGCTTTGTCCCTTCGATCCTTTGCTTTGAAAATCCTGTCTGAGGGCGCTACTTCGCGACGGCGATGTGCCTGGCGGTATCGATGTAGTGGCGGAAGAAGCTGACCTTGCCGGCTTCGTTGAACCTCCAGAGGTGCAATTCGCAATCGGCGAGGCGCCTGGCACCGATCGTGAAGTCGGCCTCTATTTCGGCGACGACGGTGTCGCCGCCAGACATGAGGCCCTTGACCTGGAAGTCGTTGGGGATCCAGGTGCTTATCGCCTGGAAGAAGCCTGTGACGGCCGCTTTGCCGATGCCGCCCAGCATCCAGGGGACGCCGGCTTTCTGGGCGCTGTTATCGGGCCAGGATTCCCAGGCTACGTCATCGGCCATTTGGTCGAGGATGGCTGGAACGTCGCCGCAGCCAAAGGCTTCGTAGATGCCGCCGACGATCGAGCGGTTGCGGGTTTCGTTGTTCTCCATGGATGAGGTCCTTTCGTGACGTAGTCTTCCGGGTGTACGACAGATTGGCGGCTGACGATCACCTCCTCAAGGTCCAGGGCGGGCCCGTCTCGCGTCTTCAGTACTCGCTTGAGTAAGTTGGCGTTCGTTGCCGGGCGTGCCCACACCCCCGGCCCCACTCCCAGTGCGCTGGGGGGGGGGAGTGGCCTGGCCAAAGGACCGGGCTCGATCATCGTGGACTTTCTCTAGTTAGTATTAGCGGCCGCCCTGAAGGTGCTGGGCGAGGGCGCCGCGGACCTTGCTCCGGGCGCGGTGGAGGAGGACGCGCTGATTG
>JANMTH010000683.1:0-2337 GCA_031390305.1 Thermoflexaceae bacterium | reverse complement strand
GCCGAAGTACGCGCCGCGCACGGCACCGTTCAATAGAGGCCCGGAACGAGCCGCCAACGGACGCGAGCGCGATATTCGGCGTAGTCGGCGGTCTCCGTGAGGACGCGCTCCTCGGCGCGGATGCGCATCAGCTGGCAGGCGGTGGTGAGGACGAGGAGGGCGGCGTTCAGCACCGACGGGTTCGCGACCAGGAACCCCACCATCGTGACGCTGTGTGACAGGTAGATAGGGTGCCGGACGAACCGGTAGGGCCCACTTACCTTCAGCCCGCGGTTGGCGGCAACCACTCCGAAGCTCCTGCCGAGGGCGATGAAGCCGGCGCAGGTCATCAAGAGTCCGCCAGCCTGGAGGATGGCGCCCGCGAGCGCCGGGCCACCGGAGGCGGCGTCGGGCCGCATCAGGATGGGGAGCCAGCCACCGGCGGCGAACAGCCAATCGATCGGACGTGTTGAGGTTGCCCGGCTCCGCCTCCGGCTCAGGAACATGAGGACAAGGAGGACCTGCTCGACCCCGAAGCCGATGCTCGTCCATCGCCCCTCTCCGATCGCCCGGATGTGGGCAAAGGCGAAGAGGGCGGAGAGCGAGATCAGGGTGGCGTCCTGAGCGAAGCTGAGCAGGCGTGTCCGCGCCTTGCGCGGCCGGGTGTACGAGTCACTGTCGGTCATGTTGGAGCGCTCCGGAGGGCCGATTCTTCCCTTAGTACATCGGCAGAAGGCGCCGCCAGTGAACGAGTTACGAAGCAAATCGACGGTGTTTGAACTTGCCAGAAGCCAATCAGCGCGTTCCGGCGGCGGCAACGGGAACAGGCCAGTGGACAACACGTGAATCCGGCCGATGGACCCTTTTGCCGCCGGTCACGCCGTCGAAAGTCCTAGTAGCTCCAACTGCTGGAGCATCCGGACCCGGAAAAGGGGACTGGAGCGAACCGCCGATGAGGCCGTCGCTCCCCCTCGAAGGGCTTGGTCCGAACGGCCGCCGTGGCGGTGGCCGCCGGGCCGGGGGAGGAACGGGTGCAGGCAATGGGAGCGAATCACGGGCAAGACCCGAAAACAGAAGAGGTAGGAATCATCATGTCGAAGCTGAACAACTGGGCCCTTCGCAAGGTCGCCACGCTCAAGAGCCGCCAGGAAGAGGGCCAGGGCCTCGCCGAGTACGGCCTGATCCTCGCGCTCATCGCCGTCGTCTGCATCGTCGCGCTGACCGCCCTCGGCGGCGGCATCTCCGGTGCCCTCGGGTCCGTCACGGCCTCCCTCTAGGAGCGGCCGGGGGAATCCTCCGTCAGAACGCGAAGCAGGGTGGAGTGGAGCAACAGCCCCCTCCACCCTGCTTTTCCGTTTCCGTCGCACAACCCGCCCTCGGGCTGAGAGCGAGAGAGAATCATGACACTCCGCATACAGGCAGGGCTGCGAAGGCCGAGCGCCGTGGTCGGGCGCATCCGGCGTTGGCGCGAGACCGAGACCGGCCAGACGCTCGTCGAGTTCTCGCTGATCCTGCCGATCTTCCTGCTGCTCCTGTTCGCGCTGGTCGATTTCGGCCGGGGATTCTACACCTGGCTGCTGGTCACGAACGCCGCCCGCGAGGGCGCGCGCGCGGCCGCCGTGCAGCTGGACAGCCCTGGCATCGATGGCAAGGTCTACGGGAGCGTCTGCAAGAACTGGCCGAGCGTGACGGGGTGCAGCCTGGATACGACAAAGATGAGCGTGACCAAGACCGGCGTAAATGGCGCACGCGGAAGCCAGACGAGCGTAACGGTCTCGTTCAACTTCCAGTACGTCACCCCTATCGGGAACGTCCTCGCGCTGGTCAGCGGTGCGTCGTTGGCGACGCCTACGATCACCTCCACATCGACGATGCGGCTGGAGTAGCTCCCCTCTCCAGCGGGAAAGGAACTGTGCGATGTTGCGGTCGCTCCGAAGAATGAATACCGAACGCCGGGAACACGGCCAGGTCCTGGTGCTCTTTGCCCTGGGCCTGGTCGTGTTTCTCGGCTTTGTATCGATGAGCATCGACGTTGGCCGCTATGTTTGGGCGCGGACCCAGATGCAGGCGGCCGTCGACGCGGCCTCCCTGGCGGCGGCGGCGAGCATGTCCGTCGGAACTGCCGACGCCTCGGCGAAGGCGAACGAGTACTGGATGGCGAATAGCGGCTTCATCCGGGCTCAGGGCGAGAACGTCACCCTCGCCGTGACCTTCCCTGAAGGCAACAAGGCGGTCAAGATCAAGGGCGACGCGGATATCCCGACCTGGTTCGCGCGGCTCTTCGGGATCAACAACTGGCACGTCTCGGCCGAAGGGACGGCGGCCTCGCAGGTGCTCGATATCGCCATCGTCCTCGAC
>JANMTH010000669.1:0-3502 GCA_031390305.1 Thermoflexaceae bacterium | reverse complement strand
GGTGGCGGGCGGTTGGGGATGGTAAGCGGCCCGTGGCCGCGGTGGGCCACGGCTACGGGTGGGACGGGGGCCGCGACCGGCGACCTATGGGAAGCGGTTGAACCAGAGGACGGAGACGGCCCCACCGGCGAGCATGAGGAGGGCGGCCACTCCGGCGAAGCCGTAGCCGATATCCGTCTTCTTCTTGTCGAAGCCGATCTTGGAGCCGAGGTCCTGGTAGACCTGCTCCAGGTCGCTGGCGCTGGGAGCGGAGAAGAAGCTGCCCTCGGTGATCTGGGCGATCTCCTTGAGCGTCTCCTCGTCCGGGGGCACCTGGATGCGGCGCGTGCGGCCGAAATTGTCCGTGATATCGACGACGCCTTCGGCCGTGCCGAGGGCGACCGTGAATATGGAGATGCCCTGGGCCAGAGCTTCGTTGGCGGCGTCGATCGGATCGGCCTGTCCGGCCGAGTTCGCGCCATCGGAAAGGAGGACGATGACGACGGGGCGTTCGTCGCCGGTCAGCGTCACGGGGGTGGGCGTCGGCGTAGCCGAGGGCGCGGCGCCCGGGGCCGTGGTGGCCGCGGGGCCCGCCGGCCGGGCCATAGCTATCGCCTGCATCAGAGCGTCGCCCATGGCTGTGCCGCCGGCGGCGGAGAGCGAGGCCAGCCCCTTCTTGACGTCTTCCTTGTTCGTCGTCGGGGGGACGATCGTGCGGACGTTCGAGGAGAAGGAGATGAGCGCGATCTGGAAGCGGGCGGGCAGGTCATCGACAAGGGCGCGGGCGGACTCGCGGGCGGCGATGAGGCGGCTGGGGTCCACGTCTGTCGCGTTCATCGAGCCGGAGACATCGGTGACGAGGATGACGGTCGCCTCTTCCTTGGGAACGTTCTGGTCGCCCTGGGGCCGGGCGACCGTGACGATCAGGGTGGCGAGGGCGAGGAGGTAGAGGGCCGGGGCGACGTGACGGCGCCATGCCGGCTCCTTCTCGACGACGTTCGCCAATAAATCGAGGTTGGTGAACCGCACGGCGTACTTCGAACGGCGGCGTTGCGCCAGCCAGTAGAGCGCGGCGGCCGCCGGAATGAGGAGGAGGGCGAGCAGCCAGAGGGGCCAGGCGAAGCTCATCGGTGATTTCCCTTTCGTGATACGGCGGCGACGAAGACCGACAGCCAGTCTCCCGAGGTGGAGAGGACCGTGTGGCGGGCGCCGGCATGGGCGAGGATCGTACCGAGTTCGGCGCGTTCGGCCTCGGCCGCCGCCGCGAAGCGTTCGCGGAGGCGGCGTTTGGAGGTATCGACGCGGAGCTGACGCCCGGTCTCGGGGTCGACAAGCCAGAGTTCGCCGACGTCCGGGAGCGACTGTTCGCGGGGATCGCGGATCTCGACGGCGAGCACTTCGTGCCTGGCGGCGAGTTCGAGGAGGGGCGTACGCCAGTCGCGGGGGCCGCGGAAATCGGAAACCACGACGATCAGGCGCGACCAGCGGGCGAAGCGGCCAACCAGGGTCATCGCTTCGGCCAATGACGAGCCGCGGCCTTCGGATGGTGGTTCGGGGCGGTGCAGGCTGGAGATGAGGTTCATCATTCCCGGCCGTCCCTGAGCGGGGGGGATAGTCCGTGGCGCGCCGTGGCCGAAGGAGACGACGCCAAGCTGGTTGCCGCGGCGCGTGGAGACGTGGCCGACGGCCATCGCCACGCCTTCAGCGACATCGGCCTTGCGGCGGTCGGCCGTGCCAAAGCTCATGGAGGGCGAGGTATCGAGCAGCAGCCAGGTGGTGAGGACGCGTTCGGCGACCTGGACGCGGACATGCGGCTCGTTCATTCGGGCGGTGACGTTCCATTCGATCTGGCGAACGTCGTCACCGGGGACGTAGGGGCGGATCTGGGCGAGTTCGACGCCCTGACCGAGAGCGGCGGAGCGGTAGTCGCCCTGGAGCATGCCTGTGACACGGCGCCCGATCGTGATATCGAGGGCGCGGAGGACGCCATCGGCCATGGGCCCGGGGCCCGGCCGGTCCTTCGTCCGGACGATCTGGAGCGGCGCCACGCTGGTCACGCCGTGGCCTCGCCCCGGAACTCGACGCGTGGGAGCTGGGTGGCGGAGATGACGGAGTTGAGGACGGTATCGGCGGTCACACCTTCGGCGAGGGCCTGGTAGGTGAGGACGATGCGGTGGCGGAGGACGTCCTTCGCCAGTTCGTAGACATCCTGGGCGGTGACATAGCGGCGGCCGCGCACGAGGGCCAGGGCACGGGCGGCGTGGACGAGGCTGATCGGTCCGCGCGGGCTCGCTCCGAAGGCGATGTAGGCGGAGAGGTTCTGGAGGCCGAAGCGCTCCGGGGTCCGTGTGGCGTTGGCGAGGCGGATGGCGTATTCGGTGATGGCGGTATCGACGTAGACCTGTTGGGTCATCAGCTGAAGCTGCTGCAGCCGCTCGAGTGGGAGGACTTTGGCCACCGTGGCGGGAGGCACGAGCGAACGCTGGACGACGGTCATCTCTTCGCCCATCGATGGATAGTCGACGACGACCTTCATCATGAAGCGATCGACCTGTGCTTCGGGGAGGGGGTAGGTGCCTTCGGATTCGATCGGGTTCTGGGTGGCCATCACGAGGAAGGGCGCCGGTACCTTGAAAGTCTGCTTGCCGATCGTCACCTGGCGTTCCTGCATGACTTCGAGGAGGGCGGACTGGACCTTGGCGGGGGCGCGGTTGATCTCGTCGGCGAGGAGGATGTTGCAGAAGACGGGGCCGAGTTCGGTATCGAAGGCGGCGGTATCGGGCCGGTAGATGCGCGTGCCAACGAGGTCGGCGGGGACGAGGTCGGGGGTGAACTGAATGCGGTGGAAGGTGCCGCCGAGCGCTTCGGCGACGGTCTTCACGGTCAGCGTCTTGGCGAGGCCGGGGACGCCTTCAAGGAGGAGGTGGCCGCCGGAAAGGAGGGCGACGATGACCCGCTCGAGCATCTCATCCTGGCCGACGATGACGCGTTTGATCTCGTACATCGTGGCTTCGAAGGTACGCCGCGCTTCCTCGAAGCCAGCGTAGATCTCTTCTTCGTGCTGCTGGTCCATGTGCTCCTCCGGTGTGGTGACGGTACTACACGGCGGAGGGTGCGGCATGGGCGTCTAAGGAAGGGGAAAGGCGAAAGGTACAAGGCAAATGGCAAATGGATTCGGCCTTTGCGGTACGCTATCGGGAACGCACTCAGGAGGTTCGGTATGGCAGGCTGGGGGGTAATTCCGGCGTTGCGCGTCGAGAACATGGCGGAGGCGATTGACTACTACACGCGGGTGCTCGGCTTCACGATCCGGCGGGGTGGGCCGGGCGAGGAGCATTCGGCGGTGATGCGGGGCGATGCGCACCTGATGATCGAGCGGCTGGCGGGGCTGTATAGCGAGGGGTACAACGCGGCGCTGGCGGCGCGCATGGGGCAACGTTCGCCGGTGGCGCTCTACATCGAAGCGGAGGACCTGGCGGAGATGTACGAGGCCGTGAGGAGCGCGGGCGGGAGCATCATCGAC
>JANMTH010000655.1:0-2429 GCA_031390305.1 Thermoflexaceae bacterium | reverse complement strand
GCGGTGATCGCCTCCGTGCCACGGTTGCGGCGTGAGCTGGCGCTGGACTACGTCGTGGTCAACGGCGAGAACGTCTCGGGCGGGCGGGGCATCCTGCCGCAGGTGGCGGACGACCTCTTCATGGCTGGCGTCGATATCATCAGTGGCGGGAACCACACCTTTCAGCATCGCGATATCTACCCCTACCTCGATGCGACGCCGGCGATCCTCCGGCCAATCAACTACCCGCCGGGGGCGCCAGGACACGGCGTGGCGAGCTGCGGCGATCTGACGGTGATCAACATCATCGGCCGGACGTTCATGGGCTCGGACTACGACGACCCGTTCCGGGCGGCCGATGCCGCCCTCAGCCGGGTGAAGGAGGGCCAGTTCGTCCTGGTGGACTTCCACGCCGAAGCGACAAGCGAAAAGCAGGCGATGGGCTGGTACCTCGACGGACGCGTGACGGCGGTCGTCGGCACCCATACCCATGTCCCGACGGCGGACCAGCGGCTCCTGCCCAGGGGCACGGCGTTCTGCACCGACGCCGGGATGTGCGGGGCACGGGACTCGATCATTGGCGACGACGTGGAGGCGGTGCTCCAGCGGTTCCTCACGCAGATGCCGACTCGCCTGCCGGCGGCCAAGGGCCAGGGGATGATCAACGGCGTCGTCGTGGAGGCCGACGATGTCACCCGCCAGGCGATATCCATCGTCCGCTGCGACCGGATCATCAGCTGATGGCGAAGGGGGACTTCCACCTCCACAGCACCGCTTCAGACGGCGTCCAGAGCCCGGCCTGGGTGATGGAGACGGCCTGTCGTCGCGGAGTGACGGTGCTCTCGCTGACGGACCACGACACCACTGAAGGGCTGGACGAGGCACGGACGGCCGCGGAGCGGCTCGGCCTCCGGCTGGTCCCGGGGATGGAGCTAAGCACTGACCTCGGGAAAGCTGACGTGCATCTCCTGGCCTACGGGTTCGACACGAGGTCGGCGCGGCTACAGGAGTTCCTCTCCTGGCTACGGGGATCGCGACTCGGACGGGCCGGCCGGATCGTCGAAATCCTGGCGGAACTGGGTGCGCCGATCCGTTTGGAACGTGTCCTCGCGATCGCTGGCGAGGCTTCGGTAGGGCGGCCGCACGTCGCCAGGGCACTGGTCGAAGCGGGCCATTGCGGCAGCGTCCAGGAGGCCTTCAACCGCTACCTCGCGAACGGAGGGCCAGCCGATGTCCCGCGCGAGAAGCTGGCGCCCCGCCAGGCGATCGACGAGGTCCACGCCGCTGGGGGCGCCGTTTTCGCGGCCCACCCGACGTTCATCGGGGAAGAGTACGAGGACACCATCGCCGAGTTCGCGAGGTGGGGCCTGGACGGCCTGGAGACGTTCTACAAGCACTACCCGCGGGAAGTGGTAGAGGCGCACCGCCATCTCGGCGAACGGCTCGGGCTCCAGCTCTCGGGCGGGAGCGATTACCATGGGCTTGGCAACCCGGACGACCGCGAGATCGGGGAGATCGAGTTTCCGGACGAGCGTGTCGATGCGTTCGTGCGCTTCATCGAGGAGCGATGCTTCGACGCTGGCGCAAGGAGTGAAGCATGACCCTGAACAGTGACGAAATCGAAGCGATCATCCCCCACCGCTACCCCTTCCTCCTGGTTGACCGGATCGTCGAGATCGAAGACGGCAAGAGCGCTGTCGGGATCAAGTCCGTCACGGCGAACGAATGGTTTTTCCAGGGCCACTTCCCGGGCCGCAAGCTGATGCCGGGGGTGCTCATCGTCGAGGCGCTGGCGCAGGTGGCGGCGGTTGCTCTCCTGAAGGGGATCGACGCTGGATCGAAGCTGCCCGTGTTCGCCGGGATCGATTCGATGCGATTCCGGCGGCCGGTGGGGCCAGGCGACCAGCTTCGTCTCGAGTTCACGCTGGAGAAGATGCGCGGGCCGGTCGGCAGGGGGCGCGTGCGGGCCACGGTCGAGGGAAAGGTCGCGGCCGAAGGGGTGATCACGTTCGCGCTGGCCGATATCTCGCGGGTGGGCACGGCCGAGTAGCGAACTGGCCGCCGCCTTTACCGGACGACCCGGTACGCTCGGAGAGCACGCTGACGACCGTGCGCGAGCGGGGATGGAACCGTAGGATGGCCGCCGTGGCGACCGTTGTTTACTGTCCGCGAGACCCCGGCGTGGAGACGGCGCTGCGGTGTCAGAGCTGCGACCGGCCGATCTGTCCGCGTTGCCTCATACAGTCTCCCGTTGGGGCGAAGTGCCGCGATTGCGCGCGCGTCGTCCGGTCGCCGGTCTACACCCTGAAGCCGGCGCAGTTCGCGCGTTCGGCTATTGCGGCGGGCGTGGGCGGAGTGGCGATGGGACTCGTGTGGGGACTCGTGCTCCTGCCCTTCACCGTCGGCTTCTTCTCGATCTTCCTGGGCGCCGGGCTGGGCTACGCGTTCAC
>JANMTH010000635.1:0-7979 GCA_031390305.1 Thermoflexaceae bacterium | reverse complement strand
GTTCGTCCGGGTGCCCTGGAACGAGTTCGGGATCATCGGCAAGATGCTCGACGCCGGCGCCTACGGGATCATCATTCCGATGGTGAACAGCGTTGAAGAGGCGAAGAACGCCGTCGCCGCCTGCCGCTACTTCCCCGAGGGCTCGCGCAGTTTCGGGCCCATCCGCGCCGGCTACTACGGCGGCCCCGATTACTTCACACACGCCAACCGGGAGATCGCCGTCATCCCGATGATCGAGACCCAACGAGCCCTCGATAGCCTCGACGATATCCTCGCCGTCCCCGGCATCGACGCCGTCTACGTCGGCCCGGCCGACCTGAGCATCACCCTCGGACAGCAGCCCGGCATGAACAACGACGGCGCCTTCGAAGCCGCCCGGATCAAGATCGCCAAGACCTGCAAGCGGCACGGCGTCACCGCTGGCATCCATGCCAACGCCGGGCTCACGGCGAAGCATGCCGCCGCCGGCTACCAGATGATCACGATTTCGGGAGATGTCGGCGCGATTGCGGCGGCGGCCGGAAAGGACCTGCAGCTCGCCCGCGAATCGGCTCCGAAGGGCCAGCCGCTGTATCAGTAGTGGGGAGTCAGTAGCCGGTAGCCAGTGCCGAGGTCAGCAGCCCGACCGTCAGGGAGGGCATCCGCCCAACGAGAGGATGGCCCGGGCTGTCGTCCGTCGTCGGGTCGCGGGGCACTACGAGCGCTTCGCGCCCCACGCGTCCCAGTACGTCACCGCCTCCACCGGCAGGCGCGGCCCTTCGCCGAACTTCCCCATCGGCCAGCCAACGGGGATAAGGGCGGCCGTGTGCGCGTTCTCCGGGATTCCGAGCAGCTCCCGCACCGCCCCTTCGTTCTGGCGGTGGAGCGTGGTGAGCACCGTGCCCAGGCCCAACGCCCGCGCCGCCAACATAAGGTTTTGGATCGCCGGATAGATGCTCGACCCGCTCGCTATTCCCGAGTTGATCGCGAGAAGAAACCCGCAGGGAATGATGATCGCTGGCGCCTCGTGCAGGTGGTCCGAAAGGTACGTTCCCCGCTCCAGCGAAAGCTTCATCGAACGGCGCGTCTCTTCGGGCATCGGCGCGTCGAGGTTGTACGCCTTCACGTACGGCTCCCACTGCGCCGAATAGATCCGCTGGAGCGCACGCTTCTTCTCCGCGTCCTGGATCACGAGGAAGCGCCACGGCTGGACGTTCCCGCCGTTCGGCGCCCGCGTCGCCGCCCAGATGATCTTGCGCAGGTACTCCTCTGGCACCGGGTCCGGCTTCAGGCGGCGCATCGCTCGCTGCGTGCGCATCGCTTCGAAGATGTCGGGGACGAGGGCCAGTGGTTCGGGCATTGGAGTTCCTCCGTGGGCCGTGATGGTAGCGATTCAGCCGCATCCGCGCCCACCGTCGAGCCACGGAACCGCGAATAGCCTTCGTCCGGCTCCAAGGTGCACGCCTACGGTGCGTTGCCACTCAATCGTGAACTTCACCTCAAATGCCTTCGCCCCCTGGAACCTTTGCGTTTCCCGTCTGCCCCGCTCTTCCACCATCGCCCGCCCGCTCCGCTATAATCCGGCTCTACCCGGCCCTCAAGGCCACCGTCCATACCAAGGAGAACAACAGATGGACCTGTTTAGCCGCATCTTCCGTCCCGCGAACGTCGCTCACGCCCATTGCGATGGCCCCTGCGGCGTCTACGACCCGGCTTCCGCCCGGATCGCCGCCGAAGCTGTCCTCTCTATGGAGAAGAAGCTCGCCGCCCTCGGCGACGGCCAGGACCTGGCCAGCCAGAACACCCGCGGGCGCTTTATCGCCATCAAGGAGCAGCAGGCAGATCTCTGCAAGCGCGAGCTGAACATTCTCTGGAACGACTACTTCAAGCCCGAACACCTCGCCGCCATCCCGGATCTTCACGACATCTTCTGGCAGGCGGCGAAGCTCTGCTCGAAGAACAAGACGGAATCTAACCCGGAGAATGGCGAAGCCCTCCTCCAGGCGATCGAGAAGATCCACAACGCCTACTGGAAGTCGAAGAACCGCGATGTCGCCTTCGTCCGCGCCAGCTAAGCATGTCCCGGGATGCGGCAGAGGCCAATCGCCCCGTCCGCGGACCGGCAACGAGTCGTTCAAGGAGGGCAGTCACCGGACTGCCCTCCTTTGCGTGCTTCTGGCGATCACGGCGACCGTCCTTGCCATCAACACCCAGGCCGGTCGTTTCATGCGTTTCGCCGTCGCCGGCCAGAGCATGAGCCCGGCCCTCCCCGGAGGCGCGTGGGTGATCGTCGATCGCCGCGCCTACCTCCGGAGGTTGCCCGCGCCCGGCGAAATCGTCGTCGTTCCCGACCCGCGTCAACCACGCCGGCTGCTCGTCAAGCGCGTCCGTTCGCTGGAGCCCGGCGACGCCGTCTGGCTCGAAGGCGACAACGCCCTGGCCAGCACCGACAGCCGGACCTTCGGGACCGTTCCCGCGTCTTCGATTCTCGGCCGTGTGCGCTGGCGATACGCTCCGTGGGCGGGAACCGTCCAGTAGGCGTCCGCGCCTCGTCATGCTCGTCCTGAAGCGTCTTCCGCCGCCAGCTGCGCCAGCACCAGCGCGTCCGTCGGGAAGGCGAGCGGCGGGGGCTCGCCCGGGTGGGCGAAGGTGACGGCGTCCAGTTCGTCGGCGTCCGGAGCCAGTTCGCCGCCCACCACCTCGCCCTGAAACCAGATCCCGACCGTGTGCTGGCGGGAGTTGTGAAAGTTCGAATGCACCGCGACGACGGCGCCTGTTCGCGTGCGAAGGCCCGTCTCTTCTTCGAACTCGCGCTCGGCCGCCTCGCGAACGTGCTCGTCCCACTCCACGTAGCCGCAGGGGATACACCAGAGCCCGGCGTACGCGCCCCTCGCCCTTCGGCCCAAGAGCACCCGGCCCCCGGCATCGCGCACCACCACGGCCACACCCACGATCGGGTTGCGGTACCGTATCGAACCGCACCGTTCGCAAAACGGGTGAGCGCGCCCCGAATCGAGGGTCAGCGGCCCTCCGCAATCGGGGCAGAATCGCCCGCGCGCCGACTCTTCTCCTGGCCCGGAGGCGGTATCGCTCATGCTCCCGGCAGCCGGCCATCGGCGCGAAGCTGGCAGAAGGCGACCAGATCCTCCGCCACCTTACGCATCGCGGCCGTGATCGCTTCGTTGGCCGGGGCGTCTTCCGGTCCCCAGTGTTGCCCCGACCGCGAGATGACGATGTCCATCACACCGGCCACGCCGCCGATGTGCCGCATCACCCGCGATGTGTCTGTTACGCCCGGCTCAGCGTCACCCATGGCCACGCCGATCAGCGCGAACGGCTTCCCCCCGACCTGGTCGATCCCCAGGAAGTCGAGAGCGTTCTTGAACGCTCCAGGCATTCCGCCATGGAACGACGGCACCGTGAACACGAACCCATCGGCCGAACCAGCGGCCGCCCGCCAGGCCGCGACCGACGGCGGGTAGCTATCGTCCGCTCGGCCATCCAGCGCCGGGAGACCACCGATCTCGAACGTCTCGCAGCGCGCCCCGCGCTCCTGGAGCAGCGGCAGGAAGTAGCTGAGCGCCCGGTCGGCCGTGCTTCCGCGCCGCAGGCTGCCATTGATGCCAAGGATGTGGACCGTCATACCCGCGAGCCTACCCGCCGCCGAACTCGGCGGGAAGTCTCAACGGCCTCACGGGGTATTGACTGCGCGGCCGCCCACGCCCAACCTGTGACCGCCGTGCCTCCTCGAATCGCCGTCCTCGGCAGCTGTACGCTCGATATCATCTTCCGCATGCCGCGGCTCCCGGCGGCCGGCGAAACGCTGATCGCGGAGAGCGTCGGGGTCTTCCCCGGCGGGAAGGGCCTCAACCAGGCGATCGCCGCCGCCCGGTTGGGCGCCAGTGCGGCCGTCATTGGCCGCGTGGGCATCGACGCCTTCGGTGAACAGCTCCTCGCCACCCTCGTCGCCGACGGTGTCGATGTCTCGGCGATCGCTCGCGACGCCTCCATGGGGAGCGGCGTCGCTGTCCCGATCGTCGTCCCCGGCGGCGACAACGCCATCCTCGCCGCCCCCCGCGCCAACCTGGCGATGACGCTCGGGGACCTCGATCCCGCCCGGCCGATCATCGAAGCGGCCGCCGCCTTCCTCCTCCAGTTCGAGACGCCGATGGAGGTGAACCTCGCCGCCTTGCGGATCGCTCGCGCGGGCGGCGTCCGCACGATCCTCAATCCGGCGCCGATTCTGCCAGCGCCACCGGAGATCTACGCGCTCGCCGAGGTGCTCGTGGTCAACGAAGTCGAGGCGGCCATGCTCGCGCCAGACGCCGCGGGCGACCCGCGGACGCAGGCCCGGGCGATCCTCGAGCGGGGGCCCGCGACGGTCGTTGTCACGCTCGGCCCGGCCGGGGGCATCGCCGTCACTCGCGAGCGCGAGACGATCGAGTTTCTTGCCTTTCCAGTTCACGCAATCGATTCCGTCGGCGCCGGAGATGCGTTTTGCGGCGGCCTCGCCGTCGCGCTCTCGGAAGGCTTCGCACTCCGCGCGGCGCTTACGTTCGCCAGCGCCACGGCGGCGCTCAGCGTCACGCGGTCCGGCGCCGCGCCCTCCTACCCGTACCGGGCCGAGGTAGAGGCGCTCGTCGCCCGACGGAAGGCCACATAGACGAAGCCCCACGGGGTGCTCCCTTGTGGCGAAGCCGGTCCAACGTACGTTCACTTCCCTCCCCGCCTCCGCGTCCAACCTCCCGGGAACAATTCTCGCGCCCCCGGCGTTCTTGGTTAATGATGCGAAGAGCCTGGCCCGCGCATGCTGGCGACACCTGGATGGATCGTTTGGCCGTTCACGATCAACGTTTCTGCCCGCTCTGCGACCGCGCCTTCATCGAGGGCGAGGCAGTCCTTCGCTGTGATGGCTGCCGCCTGCTCCATCACCCTGCCTGCTGGGTAGGGAACGATGGCTGTGGGACCGTAGCGCCCCACCGCTCCAACGCCGTGGCGGAAGCGTTTGGCGGGCGTGCTCCCATCTCTAGCGGGGAGACCACCGCACGGGCGCCCGGCGCCGTCATCGGCTCTGGCTCGCCGCCCCCGCGCCCCTCGTCGCCTCGCGCCGTCATCGGCGAAGCGTTCGACGACGAACCAGCGATCGGAGAACCGGTGATCGGCGCCGTCCCGCCACGCCGGCGTCCGCCCGCACCGTACGTCGTCGATGAGCGCGAAACGTCCCGGCGGCGGTACCGGCCCCCGGCCGATTCACCCCTTTCCAAGCAGCTCCCCAGCCTCTACGGCAACCACCGGTGGCTGGGCTACTGGTACATCCCGGCCGCCGCCGTCGTCGCGATCCTGGTGGCTGGAGCCGTTATCTTCGCCGCCGAGAAGATCTTCGGAGAGGACGGTGGGAGCGGCGGCCGTCCGCCCGCCGCTGTCGTCACCACGGCCGAAGCATCTCCCGCCAACGCCACGGCCACGCGCGCGGCCAGCCAACCAGCCGGGACCGCCACCGCCGCAGTGACGGGGACAGCCTCTCCCGGAGCGGGAGGTAAGTTCCAGATCGGCGAGGCCGTCATCGTGACGGGCGCGGGCCAGGGAGAGTGCCTCAACGTGCGGACCGCCCCCGGCCGTTCAAACGACTCCATCGTCTGCGTCCCAGACAACACCGAACTCACGGTTCGCGGTGGGCCAGAAAACGCGGGAGACCTCCGTTGGTGGCGTGTGCAGACACTGCAAGGAGAAGGATGGGCAGCCGAAGACTTCCTCGCGCGCAAGCCCTGACCGCGCTTGTGGCCGTTCTCGTCCTGGCCGCCGCATGCCGGGGCGGCCAGGACGAGCCGCCCGCGCCGGCCACCGTTACCCTCTCCCCAACCGCGACGGCGGCTCCGGCAGCGACCCCAACGCCCGACCGCCTTGGCCCGCCCCGGGCGACTGCCCAGGAGGCGCGAACCGCCCTCCAGGAGCTTCTCGCCGTCTCGAACGAGGCGTGCCCGTTCGCCTTGGTCGAACGTTGGAGCGCGGAGTGCGCGGTGGCGGATTTCGACGGAGACCGCCTGACCGACGCCGCCTATTTCGTCCCGCTGGCCACGGGCGCGGCCCGGAAGACGGGCGTCGTCATGATTCGCCGGGCGGCGGCCCGCGAGATCGAGATCCTCCCGGCCAGGGGCGCCGCCGACCTCTCCCGCGAACTCCGGCCCCTGCTCACGCCCGCCGACCGTTCCGGCGACGGCCGTCCCGACGTCACCGTCGTGACGACTACCTGCGGCCCTATCGACTGCCGAAGCGAAGTTGGTGTCTTCGCCTGGGACGGGAACGTCTGGCGAGATATCGGCCCCGGCCAGCCGCTCGACAACGTCGCCGGCGTCGGTTTCGAAGTACGGGCCGCCGAACGGTTGCTCATCGTTCGCACGGGGGCGCTGAAGACGAGCGCCGCTGGCCCCACCCGTGGCGCGGTCCAAACCTTCGTTTTGCGGGACGGCGCCTACCAGCTCTCCGGAGTGGTTCCGGACCCGCCCGCCTACCTCTACCACGCTATCCGCGACGCCGACGAGCGCTTTCTCGCCGGCGACTTCTCGGCCGCCATCGCTGGCTATCAATCGGCCGCCGGCTCCTCAACCCTGAAGGACTGGCAGCAGGAGCAGGGCAAGGGCGATGGCCGCCAGCGGCTGCGTGGCTACGCCCTCTTCCGCCTCGCCGTGGCCACAGCCGCCCGCGGAGATGAACCCACTGCCGCGTTCGATAGCGCGATCCGCGCCGGAATCGGCCTCTGGGAACAGGCCGTCATGGCCTTTCGCACGGGCTATCTCGAAGAAGGCGGAACGCGTGCCGGCTGTCTCGCCGCCATCCGCTATCTCTCTCAGCCCGCCGTGAAACCGTTCCTCGATGAGGCCTTCGACTACGGTTACGCCAACCAGCCCCGGCCGGCGCCAACCGACATCTGCCCGTTGTAGCCACCACGATTACACCGCGCCCGGCGAACCCCGGCGAACCCCGGCGAACCCCGACGAACCCCGGCCAACGCGCCCACAGCCGATAGAACCGCGACTGGCAAGGAGCGGCCACGCCCGGTGATCTCCCATGTTCGACGCAACGGCGCGCCCCCCACCAGGCCCCGCCATGCGGTGTATGCTCCGCCCCATTCCACCGCCGGAGTACGCAATGTCCGCCGTCGATTTCATGAAGCAGACCCTCGAGTTCATCCATCGGGGCTTCAAGGGCGCTCCCGCCGGCCTCTCCGATGAGCAGCTCCACTTCGTCCCCGAAGGCCAATCCCACTCCATCGCCTGGACGATGTGGCACGGCGCCCGCATCGAGGACCTCTTCTTTCAGCAGCTCTTCCAGGGCAAGCGCCCCGAATGGGAGACCGGCGGATGGGCCGAGAAGACCGGCCTGCCGGCGAAGGGCTTCGGCACTGGCCAATCCACCGAAGACGCCTCCGCCATCCGCATCGCCAGCCTCACCGACTTCCAGGCCTACCAGGCGAAGCTCGCCGAACTCTCGTCGGCCTTCCTCGATGGCATCGCCGACGCCGACCTCGCCGCCCGCGAAGTGAAACTCGGCGAGAAGATCGAGACTCTGGGCGAATCAATAAACCTTCACCTGGTGATTCACCTGAACGGCCACCGCGGCGAGATCAACCTCATCCGTGGGATGATGGGCTTCGACCCCGTCCTCTTGAATCAGGGCGGATAGCGCAGCTACCGCGCCGGACTCCGCTTCTCCTTGAAGAACTCCCACATCATCTCGCTCGCCGAGATCTCCCGCGTCGTCGTGCCCAGCGAGGGGACGTCGATGGCCCCCGGCCAGGTGTGTCCGCCGTCGACCACTTTGATCAGCACCACCGGTTCCGTCGAACAGCCCGTGACGTCGAGGCGGACGACGTGCTCACTCAACTTCCCTTCGCCGACACCGATCGCGTCGCACTGTGAGCGTGGGATCGCCGGGTTCGTCACAGCCCAATCCTGCGCGCCATCGAGGGCGCCGTCGTACGGCAATATCCCCAGGATCAGCCC
>JANMTH010000631.1:0-5407 GCA_031390305.1 Thermoflexaceae bacterium | reverse complement strand
CGAGCGGAACCAGCCGCGCCGCCACGGCGATCGCGCGCCTCCGCGGCTCATCGACGTCTGGCCTGACCACGGACGAGATGATGACGCTCACGCGCGGCGAGGATGAGGGCACCGTCTTCATCTGAGACCGGCATGCCCGATCCAACGTCCTGCTCGACATCGCGGGGTTCACGCGCGACGCGCCGGCGCTACCGAACCTACTTCCCGGCGTTGATGGTCATCGCACCCGATTCCTAACGAGCCGCCGACGCCGGCTCGGGCCGCACCCGCGGCTGTTCGCGCTCCCGCGCCTCCATCGCCGCCGCAACCCCATCGATTCCTCGCAGCGAACGGTTGAGCGCGAAAAACGCGACCGCCAGGATCGCCGTCAGCACCGAAGCGCCCGCCACCGCCGCCGGTGCCCCGAAGGCCTCGGCGGCGGCGCTCACTGGCACCGTCCCGAGCGGCGTGAGGCCGAAGGTCATCATCATCAGGCTCATCACCCGCCCTCGAACAGCGTCCGGGATGAGCAGCTGGATCGCCGTGCCGTTCACCGTCGTGAAGATGCTGGCGAACACATCGGAGATGAGGACGAGGGGCAGCGCCAGCAAGAACCACGGGCTCAGCGCGAAGAGGAACAGCGTCCCCGCGAAAGCGAGCAGCGTCGACATCATCAGGCGGAGCTTGCGGTCGGTATCGCCCCGCCAGGCGACGATCACGGAGCCCATGATGCCTCCAAAGCCGGCGAACGCCTGAAGGACACCGAGCCCGAAGTTCCCCACCTCCCAGACGTCCGTCGTGAAGACCACGAGGAGCGTCTGAAACGGCATCGCGAGCAGGATCGGGATCAGCGAAAGCGCCATCAGCGCCCGCACCGAGTGGTCGTCGCGCACGTATCGGAAGCCGTCCGCGAGGTCGGTCATCACTCGCTTGCGGATGACGTTGACCTCGGGCCGCGAAATGTGGATCCGCGTCATGGCGAACATCGCCAGCAGGTAGAGGACCATCGCGAAGCCGTAGGTGACCTTGATCCCGGCGATCGATACCAGCATCCCGGCCAGCACCGGCGCGGCGACGCGGGCCGCGTTCATGCCGCCCATGTTCAGCGCCATCGCGTTCTGCAGCCCCTCGCGGCCGACGATGTTGGCGACGATCGCCTGGCGAGCTGGGAAGTTGAACGGCATCAGCACGCCCATCACGAATACCGTCGCCATCAGATGCCAGAACTGGATCGTGTCCGTCAGGATGAGGACGAACACCACCATCTCGCTGGCGAACAGGGCGGCCTGGGCCACGAGGATCAGCCGCCGCCGCTCCACCCGGTCCGCGATGACGCCGCCAAACGGCGAGATGACGAGCATCGGCAGGGCCACCGCGAGGTTCACCAGGCCGAGCGAAAAGGCGTTATCCGTGAGCTTGAAGGCGAGAATCGACCGCACGATGAACTGCCCGTTCATCGCGAAGAAAAACGCCATGTTGCTGGCAAACATCCAACGGAACTGTTGATAGCGAAGCGAGGCGGTGGCCGCGCGCCAGCCGGTCAGGCCCGGGTCGCGCGCCTCACGCTCGATGAAACTGGACACCCGGGCAGCGTAACACCTACTCCGCCATCGCGAGGGCGAGGTTGATCAGCGTCCGCACGCTGTAGCCGCTTGCACCCTTGCTCACCCAGCCCTTGTCCGCCGACATCATATCGACGTTCGCGATATCGAGGTGGACCCAGGGGGTCGTTCCGACGAAGCGTTCGAGGAACTTCGCCCCAACGATCGTCCCGGCGCCCTTCGAGCCGGTGTTCTTGATATCGGCGACATCGCTCTTCACGTACTCGTCGTACTCCTTGAACATCGGCAGCCGCCAGGTCTTTTCGCCGGAGGCCGCCGCCGCGGCTTCGACCCGAGTCGCGAGGCCGTCGTTGTTCGTCATCACGCCGTAGCAGACGTCGCCGAAGGAGGTCGTCGCCGCTCCTGTGAGGGTCGCGACATCGACGAGGTTCCGCGCCCCCAGCTCCAACGCCCAGCAGAGCGCGTCCGCCAACACCAGCCGCCCCTCGGCGTCCGTGTTCAGGATCTCGATCGTCGTCCCGTTCATCGCCGTGACCACATCGCCCGGCTTCGAAGCGTTCCCCCCGGGCATGTTCTCCGTACAGGGCGTGATCGCCACGACATCGACCTTCGGCCCGAGGGCGGCGATCGCCTGCATCGCCGCGATGACGGTGGCGGCGCCCGTCATGTCGGCTTTCATCGCCTCCATGTTCGCCGCTGGCTTGATGCTGATCCCGCCCGTATCGAAGGTGATCCCCTTCCCGACGAGGGCGAGGTCGTAGCCTTCGCCGCCACGCCCCCGGTAGGAGAGCCGGATGAGCTTGGCCGGCTGGGCGCTCCCGCGGGCTACGCTGAGCAGCGAACCCATCCCCTTTCGCTCCATATCTGCTTCCTCCAGGACCTCGATTTCGAGGCGGCCGGCGGCGGCGACATCGCGCGCTCTATCGGCCAGCATCGTCGGCGTCAGGTGGTTCGAAGGCTCATTGGAAAGGTCCCGGGTGAGGTTTGTGGCAAGCGCGAGGTGAACACCGCGAGAGGCGGCATCGGCCATTCCGGCCACCAGCGCGTCATCCCGCTCGACGATCTCGAAGAGCGTGACCTCGTGCCGATCCTCGTCCTTCAGGCCAGTCTTATGCTTCTGAAAGCGGTACGACCCAAGCAAGGCGCCTTCGGCCATGGCCTGCGCCGAGCCGTCCGGGTCGAGTCCGCCGATACCGGCGCCGTGAGCGATCGTGGCCACCGTCCGGATTCCGGGCTTGCGGAGGAAGCGAGCGAGATTGGCCGAAAGGTTGCGGACGGCGTCGAGATCGAAATCTTCGGCCTTGCCCAGGCCGGCGACGAGGACGCGCGGAGCGGGGAGCTTCCCGAAGGTGTGGAGCAGCGTCAGTTCGCCGGACTTACCCCGGATGTCCCCTAGCTCGATCAGACGGGAGATGGCGCCATCGAGCGCCCGATCGATAGCGCCGGTCGCGCCCGATGGCGCCGTCACGCCCTCGAAAAGGTTGACCACGACCACATCAGCGGCCGACTCGGCGATGTCTCCCGAACGAACCTGAAATTCCACGATGCGCACCCCAACGGCTCCACAAACTGCTGGAGCAGTGTAGCCGGGCCCGGCCGAACGCGAATCCGCCTACGCCGGACGGGCCGTGTCACCCGGGGGGGCGAGGCGGTAGCCCACGCCGCGATGCGTGAGGATGAGGCGGGGGCGGGCGGGATTCTCCTCGAGTTTGTTGCGCAGATAGCTGATGTACAGACGGATGTACTGCAGGTCCCCGGAGTATTCCGGGCCCCACACCCGCGTCAGCAGGTCACGATTGGTGACGACCCGCCCGGCATTCTCGGCAAGCGTGGCGAAGAGACGGAACTCGGTGGGGCTGAGCGGCACGAGTTGGCCGTCCCGCGTGACAGTGTTCGCCAGCTGATCGACGACGAGATCGCCGATCGCCAGCTGCCGCACCTCGCTCGAACCGCGGCGGAGGACGGCGCGGATCCGTTCTACCAGCTCCTCGCCAGGAACGGGGCGCATCAGGACGAGATCGGCGCCCTTGTCGATGCAGTTTCGCACGACATCGGGGTGGAGGGGCTGCGGCGTGACGACGATCGGGAATTCGCCGAGGGCGCGGATAACCTCACACGTCTGCACGGCCGAATCGTCGTTCGCGAAGGCCAGCACGACATCGGGCGGGCTGGCGAGAACCTGCTTCACCGCTTCCGCCAGGGTTGTCGCAAAACGGAGGTTGAAGCCGCCACCGCCAAAGAGCTCAACGTAAGGGTCGCTATCTCCGGTGGGAGCGATGACGAGGATGTCTGACTGGCGATCGGTCAAGCGTCTTCCTCTCGTTGGGTTCGATTCTAGCGCTCGGCCCGGCCCCTTCACCCGCTACGGGGTTCGTAGCCGGGCGAACGCCGCACAACCAGGCGGGCACGGCAAGACTTCAGGCGGTCGCTGGCCGTGGCGAGGCCGGCGTGGCGGAATCCTGCCGCGCGACTTTCGCCGCGACCTCGGGCGGCAGGGCGAGCGCCGCGCCCTCTGGCAGCTTCAGGCGGTAGCCGGTCCCCCAGACGTTGAGGAGGCGCTCGGGGTGGGCCGGGTCCCGCTCTATCAGGCGGCGAATGCGATGCACGTACATACGGAGCGTCCGGGGCCGTTCACGGCCGCCCGCCGGGCTGGCGTGCGACATCAGCTCCGAGCTTCGGACCGTCTTTCCGGAGGCACGAAGCAGGCTCAGGAGCAACGCGAACTCGGCCTGATTGAGCGTGTGCACGGTCTCTCCCCGGACCACCACGCGGCGAACGAGGTCGAGCACGACATCGGGCCAACGGACGACTGGGAGGCTGGCCGGGGCCGCCACCGCCGGTACGCGGCGAAGGACGCTGGCGACGCGGGCGGCCCGCACCCGCTGCGAAGCCGGTTCGCTGATGACGTCGTCGGCGCCGCGCCGGAGGAGAGCGATCACCTTCTCGCTCGTCGCGTTCTCAGCGATAACTACCACGGGAAGGTCGAACAGGTCGTGGAGTTGCCAGGCCAGGGCGGTATCGCTCAAGAGCGCCATCGCCGTGTCGAGGACGATCGCCGCTGGTGGATGTTCGAGGAAGGCCTCCTGGCGCTCCTGACGAAGGGCCACGACGCCGAAGCCGCGGGCCAGGCAATCTTCGAGGTCCCAGGCGTCGGGGTCGAGGACGGCGATCGACCTCATCAAGTCGCCCCTTTCGTGAGCTGGTGGCGCTCCCGTTGGCAAGGCGCCGCGCCGTGGACACGTACGCCCAGAAGGCGCACGCCGCCGAGAGACTCGAACATAGGGTTGACTCGTTAGCGTTGTCAATGGTCAACGACGAAATCACGCCGCTACAGCGAAGGAGGACGGTGAAATGATACGGTCTTCAGCGTCGATTTTTACAAAACTCAAACATTCAGGACGCGGAGTGGTACAGCGGGAGAGGCCCCAACGTCGCCCAGATCTCGATCGACAGCTCCTCCAGGTGCGGCGCCCACTCTTCCCAGGTCCCGCGGGCGTAGGCCGCTTCTGGGCTGGCGAGAGAGGCCTGCACGGTCTCGCTGCTTTCGAACGAGTAGAAGCCGAGATGGACGCCGCCCGCCACTCGCCCGCTGCGCACGCGCGTGACCCCGGGAATGCCCCGGATGTCCTCGAGATGGACGCGCCGGAACCAGATGGCGAACCGCTCCCGTTCCGGTTCGGCGGCACGGGCACGGAGAAGCATGAAGGGTCCGTCGGTGTTCACGGGCTCGATTCTCCCAGAAGCGCGGCGACAAGGCGAAGGGGCGGTCCCAGGGGATAGCGCGTATCCACCACCACCGACCGTCCGGCGAACGGCCGGGCCCGCGGCCGCATCCGCTCGTAGACCGCGAAGCCGGCCTCGGAGGA
>JANMTH010000628.1:0-8107 GCA_031390305.1 Thermoflexaceae bacterium | reverse complement strand
CCCGACACCTACGAGCGGGTGAAGGAGCGGATCGTCGCCTACCTCCAGGAACGCGATGTCTACGTTCAGGACTGCGTGGTTTCGCAGGACCCGGAGCACCGGCGGACGGTCCGGGTGGTCTGCGAGCAGGCCTACCACAGCATGTTCGCGCGGACGATGTTCATTCCCGGCAAGCCGCTGGCGGAGGGCGTGAGCCCGGACATTACGATCCTCCACGCGCCGTTCCTGCAGCTCGATGGCGAAGGCGACGGCGTCCGCAGCGAGGCGGTGGTGGCGCTCAACTTGACGGAAGGGGTCATCCTGATCGCGGGCACGGCCTACGCTGGCGAGATGAAGAAGGCCGTCTTCACAGCGATGAACTACTACCTGCCGCTGGAAGGCGTCCTCTCGCTCCATTCGGCCGCGAACGTTGACCCACGGACCGGTAAGACGGCGGTCTTTTTCGGGCTTTCGGGCACGGGCAAGACGACGCTGAGCACCGACCCCGAGCGCCTCCTGATCGGCGACGACGAGCACGCCTGGACGAACGACGGGATCTTCAACATCGAAGGCGGCTGCTATGCGAAGGTGATCCGCCTTTCGAAGGACGCCGAGCCGGACATCTTCGAGACGACGCACCGCTTCGGGACGCTGCTCGAGAACGTCGTCTTCGACGAGGACGAGCGCGAGCCGGACCTTGATGACGACGCCTTCACGGAGAACACGCGGGGCAGCTACCCGCTCGATTCGCTGGCCCACGTCTACGACGGCGAGGTGGCGCCGCACCCCAGCCATGTCATCCTCCTGACGGCCGACGCCTTCGGCGTCCTGCCGCCGATCGCGCGGCTGGACAACGCCCAGACGCTGTACCACTTCCTCAGCGGCTACACCTCGAAGCTGGCGGGCACGGAGATGGGGGTGACCGCCCCGAAGACGACGTTCAGCCCCTGCTTCGGCGCGCCCTTCATGGCCCTGAACCCGACCGTCTACGCCGAACTGCTCCAGGAGCGGCTGGAACGGACGGGCGCGCGGACCTGGCTGATCAACACCGGCTGGACGGGCGGGGCCTACGGCACGGGCAAGCGGATCGCGATCCAGGAGACGCGGAAGATGGTCCGGGCGATCCTGAACGACGCCTTCGATGGCGCGGCCTTCCGGAAGGACCCGATCTTCGGGTTCGACGTGCCGCTCGGCTGCCCCGGGGTAGAAACGCGCCTCCTGACACCGCGCGAGACCTGGGCGGACCCCGAGGCCTATGACCGTACGGTGGGCGATCTGGCGGCGAAGTTCCACCACAACTTCGACCAGTTCCGGACGCTGGTGAAGCCGGAAGTGGCCCAGGCCGGCCCGTGAGCGGGAGCATCCCCTGCCGCTAAGACGGCGGCGCGCTAGAATTCAGGCCGTTCGCACTTTCCGCTGAGGAGCGCCCGTGGCCACCGTCCCGTATCTCCGTGAGCAGCGCAGGAGCGGCGTCATCACCGATGTCGCGCGCCTCAAGTTCCCCTTTCCCAACGAACAGTTCCCGGACCTGGAGACGATCGTGAACGTCCCGGCGGGAGGGATGTCGGTCGGCGAGAAGGATGGCAAGGCGCTCTTTCCGCACATCGTCGCCGTCCGCCGGCCTGGCTCGTGGCTGAAGATGATGGCCGAAATCGAAGTCGCCGACACGGTGAACGAGGAGAGCGCGCTCAGCCGCTGGAAGCCGTATTCGGAATGTGGCGACCTCATCCTCTACGTCCCATTCGGCCTGGCTGGCGAGGCGAGGAAGCTCGCGAAGAAGCACCATATCCGGCTCGCTGGCGTCCGCGCCTGGCGCTACCGGCCCGTCTGGGGCCTCGAAGTGGTGGACGCCTGAGCCGCTCTGGCGCGCGATGGACTACGATGGCCGTGTGCGAATCAATGTGTACTTCGATGTCGATCACACGCTGGTCTACCCCAGCCAACACCTAAACGCCCTGCGGCCCGGCGCCCACGCCGTGATGGAGAAGATCCGGGAGGCGGGACACGGCGTCTACGTCTGGTCGGCTGGTGGCCAGGACTACGTCCAGAAGGTGGTGGCGATGCACGGTCTCGGCCACCTCGTCGATGGCTGCTTCGACAAGGACCCACGCGTCGACCCGAAGCCCGACTTCATCATCGATGACGACTGGTACCTGGTGGAGAAGTGGGGCGGGCATTGCGTGAGCCAGTACAAGGCGGTGAATGACGACGATTCGGAGCTGCACGACGCGTTGCTGCGGCTTTCGGAGCTGGGGCACCTCTGAGAGGCGACAGGCGCGAGGGATGAGGCGAAAGCCGGTTGTCCGCTCCGCAACAGCGGAGGACGATGAATGACAGACGAAACCATTGAACGACAGGTGCAAGCAGTCCTCCGGCGACCCTACCACCGCGTCATCCGCGGCGAACCCGTGGAGGGTTACCTCGGCGAGGTCCCCGAACTCCCCGGCTGCCTCACGGCCGGCGCCACGCCCGAAGAAGCACTTCGCAACCTGACCGAGGCGATGGCGGTCTGGGTCGAATCGGCGCTCGTTCATGGCGACCCTATCCCGGAGCCGGTGGTTGGTCCCGTCTCCCTCCCGGCGTGACCCGAGATGGGCGATCGGGCGAAGTCACGAGCGGAGAGGCGCAAGCGGCCTCGCCGCTTCGTGCCACCTTGCCAATAGCCAACGGCCAACAGCTAAATAGCCACCCATGCGCGTCCTCTTCGTCGAACCGTTCTACGGCGGAAGCCATCGCGCCTTCCTCGATGGGCTGGTGGAACACTCGGCCCACGAGATCGTTCCGCTGACCCTCCCCGAAGGGGAATGGCGGCGGCGGATGCGGCGCGGCGCCCAGGAGCTTGCCCCGCGGGCGCTGGCACTCAATGGGGAGTTCGACCTGATTATCGCCAGCGACATGCTGGACCTTGCGGCCTTCCTCGCGCTGACCCGGCGGCGGTTCGGACGAACGCCGGTGCTGTATTACCTGCACGAGAACCAGTTCACCTACCCCCGTCTGCGGGGAACGAAGTTCAACTCCTGGTTCGGCCAGGTGAACTATCTCTCGGCGCTTTCGGCCGATGTGGTGGCCTTCAACTCCGCCTTCCACCGCGACGACTTCTTCGGTGCCCTGCGAACGCTGGCGGAGCAGCCGAACAACTGGTTGGTGGACGCGGCGATCGACGGGATCGTGGCGAAGAGCGGCGTCCTCCCGGTCGGCGTCGATCTCGCCTGGCTGGAGGCGATCAGGCCGGCCGAACGAACGGTGGGTGGCGCCCCGCTCATCCTCTGGAACCACCGTTGGGAGTTCGACAAAGCGCCGGAGGTGTTCGCACGCGCGGTACGCCGGCTGGCGAACGAGGGGCTCGCCTTCCGCGTCGCCGTGGCCGGTGAGCCGGGGCTAACGCCAGCGCCCGAGATGGCCAGCCTGCCAGCCGCGCTCGGTGAGCGGCTGGTGCAATTCGGGCGCGTCGAATCGCGCGAAGAGTACGGGCGGCTGCTCTGGGAGGCCGACATCGTGGTGAGCACGACGCGGCACGAGTTCTTTGGCGTCGCGATGGTCGAAGCGCTCGCCTGTCGCTGCCTGCCGATCGTCCCGGCCCGCTACAACTACCCGGCGCTCGTGCCGCCCGAGTTGCACGGCGCCTGCCTCTGGGAGACCGAGGAGGAGTTCGTCGCGAAGCTTCGGGAGGCGGTGACCAATCCACCGGAAACGGCTTCGCTTCTCAGCGCTTCCGCCGCCCGGTTCAGCTGGGAGCGCGTCGCGCCGGCATGGGACAGGGTGATCGAGGAGACGATCCGGATCGGGTAGCGTCCGGGGCCGGGGCTTTCCCCGCTTTGTCTAACGTCCACCGCTGGGCGATGATGGCTGTGTGAGGCAAACGGGCGAACGAGTGAAGCCACGCCTGGGCGGAGATCGGCCGCGGGCGGCGCGTCCCGTGGCGTTCGCCTTCGCGCGCTCCGTCTGGCAGATCGTGGCGACGACCTTCCGGATGTACTTCCAGGACCACTGTGGGACCTACGCGGCGGCGATCGCCTACTACGCGCTCTTCTCGCTGGTGCCGCTGAGCCTGGTCATCCTCTCGATCCTCGGCCTCGTGATCGACGACGAGCGGATCGTGACGTTCGTCTTCGAACAGCTCCCACTGGAGGAAACGGAGTCGGTCCGCGGCAACGTGCGGGAGATGGTCCAGCGTTCTCGGGACATCAGCGTGGCCGGACTGGGGCTCGGCGTGCTGGCCCTTATCTGGTCGTCGAGCGGGATCTTCGCGGCGGTGCGGCGGGGGCTGAACGCCGCCAGCCATCGGCGGCGCTCCCAGCCCTACTGGCGGAGCAAGCTGATGGACTTCGCCCTGATCCCCTGCCTTGGCGTGTTGATCCTTCTCTCCGTGGCCCTGACGGCGGTGCTGCAGATCGTCGTCGACCGGGTCGATTCGATCGGACCGATTCCGCTGGATAGCAACCAGACCTTCCGGGTCGCCTCGTATTTCCTGGCGGCGGTCATCTCGTTCGTGATGTTCCTGCTGCTCTACCGCTACGTGCCGAACGCGCGGCCAACGTGGGGCGAGGCGCTCGCTGGCTCGGTTTTCGCGACCGTACTGTTCGAAGCGGCGAAGAACTCCTATGCGCTTGTCATCGCGCTGGCGCCGTTCTCACGGGATACGGCGTTGTATGCGGGCTTCGGGACGGCGCTCGTCTTCCTGCTCTGGATGTTCATCAACGCCTCGATCCTCTTGCTCGGCGCGGAGTTCGGGCGGGCCGTGCGGGGCGATGGCGGCGTGGCCGATATGGCGACGGAGGGGTTCTTCCGGCGATTTGTGTGAGGCTGCTCGGCCGTCCGGAGGCCAGGGAAGAGGGCGAGGTCGGTTCCCGGCGGCAGCTCGGAAACCCGCGTCCGCCCAGTATGAGCGCTCGTTCAGCGGAATGGCTGGCGTGATTTCGGGAGTAGGCGGCCCCGGTGGGCCGCGGCTACGGGGCCGACCTCGCCATGATCACGGGCACCGTGGCGTGGGCAAGCACGCCGTTGGCCACGCTCCCGGTGAGCAGGTGGTAGCGGGCGGAGTGACCGTGGGTGGCCATCGCGATGGCGTCGGCGCCGCGCTCCCGTGCAACCTCGAGGATCGCCGAATCGACACCACCGAGCTTGACGATCGGACGCACCAGCGTCTCCAGGGCGAAACGCCGGGGCGCCTTCCGGCGGAAGTCCCGAAGTTCCCGCTCACACCGCGCGATGGCGACACTATCCGGTGGGCCGCCGACGGACGGGGCGTAGACGCGGAGAAGGGTGAGGCGCACGCCTGACGGGTGGGCGTTCCGGAGGAGGCGCTTCAGCCCATCGAGCACCGCGGCCGATGCGGGCGAACCGTCGGTAGTCACGAGGATGTGGTAGGGGCCGGAGGAGCGCGGGGCGGCGGCATCCGCGCCGACGAGGACCACGGGGACGGGCGTGCGCTGAAGGACGCTCATGGCGACGCTCCCGAGGAGGGCGTGGCGAAGGGCGCGGGCGCCGCGCGTCGATAGCACGAGGGCGGCCGCGCGCCTGCGAACAGCGTGGGCGAGGAGGGCATCGGAGACCTCCATGCCTTGCTCTTTGAAGGCGATCTCGGGATCGGCATCGACGTTGCGTTCGCGGCAGAGCGCGGCGAGTTCCGCCCGCCATCGTTCGGCGGCGAGTTCCGCCGAAGCGCGAACGGTGAGCGCCAGGTCCCGCGCCCCATCGACGGCGGGATCGAGAGCACGAACCAGGGAGAGCGAAGCGCCCACGGCGGCCGCCAAGCGTTGCCCGTGGGGAAGGGCTTCGAGGGACCGCGGGGAACCATCAGTAGCGACGAGCAAACGCACGGGACATCTACCTCCGGAGCCTACGGTGACACATCAGGCGCCATTGCACTATGGCCGTCCGGGCGGAGTCTACCGGGACTCTCGGCCATGACCGCGATAATTAGACTTTATCAACAAGATTGTCGAAAAAGCTTGAGTAGACGAGCGGCCGGGGCTACGCTGATGGCATGCAGGGAACGCGCGACAACGTCCTCGAGTTCATCGTCCAGCACCGTGAGGTGCGGGTGGAGGAGCTTGCGGAGGAGCTGGGAGTAACGACAGCGGCGGTACGCCGCCATCTCGACCACCTCCGGGCGGACGGGATGGTGGACATGCGGGCCGTGAAGCAATCCACGGGCCGGCCGTACTACGCCTACCACCCGACGGAACGCGCGCTCGGCTCGCTGCCGGAGGGCTATGCGTCGATCCTGGAGCGGGTCCTTCGCAGCGTGGAAGGGCGGGAAGGCGTGGCCGACCAGATGGCGGAATCGGTCGCCCAGCGTCATCGCGGGGAGATGCTCGACGCCGAGGACGAACAGTTGATCGTCCAGGTGACGGAGAGCCTTCGTTCGGAGGGGATCCTTGAGAGCTGGCACTCCGAACATGATGGCTACCACCTCATGAACGGTACCTGCCCCTACCTGAAGGCGGCGGAGGTCTCCAACCTCCCCTGCGAATCCGACCGAAAAGCGATCGAGCTGTTGTTGGGCCAAAAAGTCACGCAACTGAACCGGATCGTCGATGGGGCGCCGCGGTGCGAGTACCTCGTACGGGCGCAGAACGAGCGGGAATCTACTACCAACCAGGGAGCATCATGACCGGGAAACCACTATTGGAGATCCGCGATCTCCGCGCGAGCATCGGCTCGAAGGAGATCCTGAAAGGGCTCTCGCTCTCGATCAACGAAGGCGAAGTGCACGCCATCATGGGCCCGAACGGTTCGGGCAAGAGCACCCTCGCCAACGTCCTCATGGGCAGCCCGAACTACGTGGTGACAGGCGGCGACATCGTCTTCAAGGGCGAGTCACTTCTTGGCAAGCGAGCCGATGAGCGGGCCCGCGCTGGCCTCTTCCTCGCCTTCCAATATCCCGTGGCCGTGCCCGGCGTAACGCTGGTGAACTTCCTTCGCCAGGCGCTGAACGCGACGCGCGGAACCGACGTGCCGATCCGCGAATTCCGCGAACTGCTCTTCAAGCAGATGGACATCCTCGAAGTGAACCAGGACTTCGCCCGCCGCTACGTGAACGATGGCTTCAGCGGTGGTGAAAAGAAGCGCGCGGAGATGCTCCAGATGGCCGTCCTCGAACCGGTGATGGCCGTCCTCGATGAAACGGATTCTGGGCTCGATATCGACGCCCTGCGAACTGTCGCCCAGGGCGTGAACACGATCATGCACCCCGGCATGGGGCTGCTCCTGATCACGCACTATCAGCGGCTCCTGAACTACATCCAGCCGCAATTCGTCCATGTCCTGATCGATGGACGGATTGTGAAATCGGGCGGGCCAGAGCTCGCCCACCAGCTCGAAGAGACCGGCTACGACGAACTCGAAGCCGCCGCCCTCGCCACCGCCTGAGGAGGAATGTCATGACAGCTACAACGGCTACACCGGTTATCCACGGAGAAGAGACCTACACCGAAAAGTGGGGCTTCCACGACGACGACGCGGCCCTCTACAAGGCCGGCAAGGGCCTCACGGCCGAGCTGGTGCGGACGATCTCGAAGATGAAGGACGAACCCGAGTGGATGCTCGAGTTCCGGCTGGAGGCGCTCGAACTCTTCCGGGAGAAGGAGAATCCTCCCTGGGGCAGCGAGCAGCTCGAAGACATCGACTTCGATAACATCCACTACTTCGTTCGCGCTACGGACCGGGACGAACGTTCCTGGGACGACGTGCCGGAGTACATCAGCAACACCTTCGACAAGCTCGGGATCCCGGAGGCGGAGAAGAAGTACCTGGCGGGCGTAGGCGCCCAGTACGACTCCGAAGTCGTGTATCACAACATCCGCGAGGACCTGGAGAAGCTCGGGGTCGTCTTCCTCGGCACCGACCAGGCGCTGAAGGAGTACCCGGAGCTCTTCAAGGAGTACTTCGCGACAGTGGTGCCGCCGGGCGACAACCGCTTCGCCGCGCTCAACAGCGCCGTCTGGTCTGGCGGCTCGTTCATCTACGTGCCCAAGGGCGTGAAGGTCGATATCCCGCTCCAGGCCTACTTCCGGATCAACACGGAGAACATGGGCCAGTTCGAGCGGACGCTGATCATCGCCGATGAGGGCAGCCAGATTCACTATGTTGAAGGCTGCACGGCGCCGACCTACAGCTCGGACTC
>JANMTH010000594.1:0-3506 GCA_031390305.1 Thermoflexaceae bacterium | reverse complement strand
CGGACCCGGATCTCGCCGGGCGGCTCGACATCCGCGTCGCCCTTGTCACGGGCGAGGATCCCGTTGTGAGGCAGGGTCCGGAACAGCGGCCGAGGCTCGTGGACGCCGTCACCTTCTCCTGGCCGCGCGGGCCCTGGAAGGTTGTGCCGGATTGCATCTTTGTCTACTTTTCCCTCGACCACCCGGCAGCGTCATCAGGTCCAATTGGCCGCATCGCTGCGGACGCGCTCTCGTACACGTTCGAGCCCGGAACGGTGGACCTGATGGATGGTAAGCCGAAGGAGGTTTGTTACCGGCTGGTTCCTGTCTCCGCGAAGGGGTACGGCGATGCTTCGGAGGCTTGCGTCTTCGTGACGAACCCGAAGGTGCGGTTTATCCCACATGTCGGTGGTCCCGGCCCGCAGAGCGCGCCGCTGCCGCCGGACGCGGGGTCGGGGATCGGGGCGGATGGCGGGCGGCTGGTGTGGGTCGCGGCGGTGGTGGTCGCGGTGGCGGGGGTCGCGGTGGCGGGAGTCGTCAGCTTTGGGCCGTGGGCGATGCGCCGTGCGGTAGGGCGTGTGTGGCGGCGCTGAGGGGCAGTCCCCTCACCCCCAACCCCCTCTCCCAGTGCGCTGGGCGAGGGGGCTCCGCGGCGGTCCCTGGCCCGGTCACGGGTGTGGGCCGGAGTGGCGGCGGTGGCCCGAGCGGCCGACGGGTGGTGGGCGGCCTGGCGCGACCGCTCCCGCGTGGTCGCGCTACTGTTGGGGGCGTGGCGATCGGTGGCAGCGATCTGGGTGCGCGGGCGGTAGGCGGCCCCAGTGGGCCGCGGCTACCAACTGCGGTGGGGGCGGGGAGCGGGTAGAATCGGGGCGTGAGTACCGTTCGACTGGCGCCATCGATCTTGACCGCTGACTTTGGGCGGCTCGCCGACGAGGTGCGGGCGGCGGAGGCGGGCGGGGCGGACCTCCTCCACCTCGACGTCATGGATGGGCGCTTCGTGCCGAACATCACCTTCGGACACGCACTGGTCGAGGCGCTGCGAAAGGCGACCAACCTGCCGTTCGATATCCACCTGATGGTGATGGAGCCGGAGCGCCAGGTGCCGTTTTATGTGGAGTTCGCGACAACGATCAACGTCCACGTGGAGGTTTCGCCGCAGATCAACCGGACGCTGAGCGAGATCCGGCGGCTGGGCGCTCGTTGCGGCGTCTGCATCAACCCGGGGACGCCGGTCGCGGCGATCGAGGAGTCGCTGGGCGAGGTCGACCAGGTGATGGTGATGACGATCAACCCGGGCTGGGGCGGCCAACAAATGATGCCCCGGCAGATGGAGAAGGTGCGGCGGATCCGGGAGCGGCTGGACGGCCTCGGGAGCGCGGCGGATCTGATGATCGATGGCGGGGTGAAGGCCGGGAACATCGCGGCCTGCGTGGCGGCGGGGGCGAACGTGCTGGTCTGCGGGAGTTCGGTGTATAACGCTGAGATGAGCGTGGCGGAGAGCCTGGCGGCGCTGCGGAAGGCCGCGGCGGGTGGCTGAGAAGGCGGGCGAGATCTGTGGAGCGGCCGAGCGGGCGTGAGCGAGTGACGGCCTGAGGCCGGGCAGCGACTGAGGCGGCGCATGCCCTTGCTGACGCGCGGGCTGCTGATGCGCGGGCTACGGACGGGTGGAGCCAGCGGTAGCCCGCGTTCCGGCGAGGTCAAGGCGCTCGAAGGATTTGACGTACCAGAGACGCGGCGTGCGGACGAGGCGGACGCGGGCGCCGAGGGGGACGGGGCAGGCGCCGGCGGCGTAGGCGTTCGTCTCCTCGCCTTCGCCCGTATCGAGGGCGATGCGCCCCTGGTGCATGTTGACGACGACGCCCTCGACTGTCTCGGTTGCGGCGAGGTCGGCGAGGCCGCGAAACAGCTTGAAGAGGCCATCGACGAGGCGGATGACGAGGACGGCGCCGAAAACGGTGGCGAAGAGGAGCACGCCGGCGACGACCGCGCCGAGCCAGCGCTCGCCGACGTTGGCATTGAGGATGTCGGGGAGGGCATCGACGAGGATTCGGACGAGCACGGGGAGGACGAAGAAGGCGGCAAAGCCAAAGCCGGCGGTGAGCCCCAGGCCCTGAAGGAGCACCTCGGACGGCTTCCGGCCGAAACCGAAGCGAGTCGGGTATGCGATGCGAATTTCGTGCCAGGTGGGACCGCGGCGCGCCCAGGCGGTCTCGGGATCGTCGATGGTGAAGGGGAGGGGGCGGACGGCGTCGTGGGCGAGGCCGAGGGCGGCGCCGTAGGAGAGGTAGCGCTCCCAGAGGACGACGGCCGCGGGGGGAAGGTTGTCGAAGGCACGGTCGCTGGCGAGGGCGGTGCGGACGCCGAGCCAGTGGGCGCAGGCGGCGAGCCCGGCGGGGGTATCGCGCAGGCCCGTCCTCGTCCTGAGCCAGGTGTAGGCAACGAGCCAGGCGATGGCGCCCGCGGCGAACCAGGTCCAGGGGTCGATGCTGCCATCGCCGCCGGCCCGATTCTGGCCCAGACGGGCGAGGGCGAAGGCGCCAGCGACGGAGGCGAGCGAGGTAAGGAGGAGCCAGCCCGTGAGTACCCAGGCGCGTGGCGCCCATCGATTGCGGGCAAGCCCGGTCGCCAGGGCCTCCGTCTCGACGGCCTTGCGGAAGCGGTTCCAGAAGAGGACGGCGGCAGCGGGTTCGCCGAGGGCGAGCGCCTGTAGTGGCGCTGACCCGCCGGTCGCGCGGGCGCGAATCCAGTCGAGGATCTGGGATTCGTAGGCGGTGAGCGCCTCGCCGGGTGGGGCGGGGCGGATGCGGACGACGAAGCCGCTGTCACCGAGCTGGTCGATCTCGATCCAGCGACGGGCGGCGAGGTCGAGCATGGTCGCGGGCATGGACGAGGGCGTAAGCACCCAGCGATGGACCAGGAGGTTGACGATGGCGGGAGGTTCGGCACGCAGGTCGCGGGTCGCGGGGGCGGGATCTGGAAGGCGGGGGCGGGTCGCCAGGGTGCGGAGGGCGGCGGAGATGACGGTGAGGACGGCGAGAACGGCGGCGGAGGCAAGGAGGGCGAGAGAAAGGCCGTGGAAGCCTTCGAAGCGGTCGCCGAGGACGGTCAGGAACATGGCCGGGAAGGGTAACGGGTCGGGCATCCAGCGTCCCCAGCGGGAGACGAAGCGTTGGCACGAAAAAAGCCCCTCTTGCGAGGGGCTCTAGAGTAGGCGAGTGGCCGAAGCTACTTCACGATCGTGCGAAGGCAGCGCGTGCAGACGTTCATCCGCTTCCAGACGCCGTCGAGGAAGAGCCGATGCTTGCCGACGTTCGGTTCGAACGTGCGGCTCTTGTGGACGGCTTTCCGCTCCCAGCGGCCGCCGTGGGTATGGCGGATGTGCCTGCCGAACTTGGTACTCTTGTCACAAACATCGCACGCGGCCATGCGTCAACGTCCTTTATCTGCGAATATCAGGAAGCCCATGCTAGCAACCCCGGCCGCTACCGGCCACCCGACCGGACGCGGATGAGCGCGAATGCGGTTCC
>JANMTH010000547.1:0-5412 GCA_031390305.1 Thermoflexaceae bacterium | reverse complement strand
GATGGGAAAGAGGTTGCCGGGTCGGAACGTACGGTCGATGGGAACACGCTCGTCTGGCGGGGCGCGTTACTCAACTACCGCCTGGAGACGCGCACGCTCACGAAAGAGGAGGCGCTGGCAATCGCGGAGACGCTTCCGTAGGTCCGAGGTCCGAAGTCCGAGGGAACCGCTGACGGTCGGCCGGTGTACGAGGATCAGCAGGCGGTGGTGCACCGCCGGGAGGAACGAGCCATGCGGATGACGAAGACGACAACGGCGAAGCTTGGGGCCGCGTCCCTGGTGGCCGGGGTGACACTGTTTGTGCGGGGCCCGGCCCCGGCGGATGCCGGGGGTGGCGGCTGTCACAGCCGCCCGGAGAGCGAAGGTACGGGCGCCGAGGTCGCGATCCAGGGTTGCTTCTCGCCGACCGTCCTGCGCGTCGCGCCGAACACCCGGGTGACCTTCCGCAACACGGACCCCTACGCGCATGTGGTCATCGGCCAGTCGTGGAGTGCGACCTCCGAGTTGGGCGCGGGGGCCGTCAGCGAGGTCACCTTCGCGGAGCAGGGGACGTTCCCGTACGCGTGCACGCTCCACCCAGGGATGGTCGGTGTCATCGTCGTCGGCGATGGCGTCGTGCGCGGTACGGGCGGCGCCCCGGCCGTTTCAGCCGTGTATCGCGAGACGCCGGCGCCCACGGCCGCTGCCGCCCCGGCGGCCACAGTGGCCACACCGGCGCGTGGCGGTGACGGCATGCCCGGCGCGGCCTGGCTGGCGATCGGCGTGGTCGCGGGCGCGGGCGTGGCCGGCGCTACGGGTGCAACCGTGAGACGCCGGCGCTGGCGCACGAGGCCGTGAGCGCGGCCGTCCTCCGCCTACTCGTTCCACAGCTCCGAGGAGGCCTTCATGAATCGGAGGAGCATCCGCATCGAGGCGATCGGTTGGCCGGAGGTGTTGCGGGCCGTCGTTTCGAACCAGAAGAACTCGGTCTTCGGGCTCTGGCCGACCGCCAGCACCTTGCCGCCGACCGTGTACGGAGTATCGACGAGGAGGGGACCGTTGATGTTCCGCAGCTCTATCGCCCCGAAAAGCCCGACCGAACTCCCGACCAGGTGGCGCATTGAGGCGACTGGCCCGGCGTAGAGGAGATGTTCCATGCCGCAGGGCGTGAGGATCGGGCCGCCCCAGGGCGATTCGCCCTCGTACCAGGCGTGCGGCTCCGTGAGGACCCGAAGACGGTCCTCCTGCTTCGCCGTGGAGTAGATGATGCCGAGGTCCGCGATCGGCATGCCGGGCGCAACGTCCTTCAGGATGCGGACGCCATTGGGGCGGATCTCGTCGAGCGGGATGCGTTGCAAAGCGCTCGGCTCGCCCGTGTCGCCAACCGCGATCGAGCCCTCGGCGACCAGCATCCCATCTTCACGATGGACCCAGCAGTCGGCCTGGACATCGGTCGTTCGGGCGGGGCGGCGCATCGAGGCGCTCACCGCCTCGCGGTCGATAGTCGCGTTGCGGAAATAGAGGGAGAGCGAGCCGCGCTCCCACCAGTGCTGCCCGAACGCTTCGATGGCGAGCGGCGGAAAGAGGTCCATGTGGTTCGAGCCGGCCACGGTGCCGCCACGGAAGCCGAGCTTCGTCGCCGTCTCCTGGTCGTGAATGCTGCCGGCGCCGCCGTCGGCGTTGGGGTTCATGACGTTGCGGAAGGGCCCGCGGATGAGGTCTTCGGCCGTCTGCTGCTGGCTCACGGGTTCGCTCCCGGTGAAGGATTGGGTCACAGTACCGTGCACACGATGGTCTGGCCAGCGCGGCCAAAGGCGTCACGCTTGAGTTCCGGAAACATCAGCGCAATGCTGCCGTAACGGAAGCGGACGCCTGGATCGCATCCCGTGGACGAGGGCGGGAGGCGTTCGGGACGCGGCCGGAAACATCAGCGCAACCTCAGCTTCATCCGAACGACACGGGTCGTTCATACCCACGCAATCGCAGCGGAACACTAGCCCCCTAGCGTGAGGGAGTGGAGCGCGAGGGGAACCTGTGAACAAAATCGAACGGCTCAAGTCCGAGAAGGACGGCCTCGATGTCTGGCCCGACATCCTTCGCTACGTGGCGGAAGGGACGCCGATCGAAGAGATCCCGGAAGACGACCTCCAGCGGATGAAGTGGTACGGCGTGTTTCACCGGCCCCAGCGGCCGGGGACGTTCATGATGCGCCTGCGGATCCACGGCGGGCGGCTCACCTCGGACCAGCTGCGAACGGTGGCGGACCTCGCCACTGAGTTCGGCGGAGGCACGGCGGACCTGACGACGCGACAGAACGTCCAGTTCCGCGACATCCGCCTGGCGAACGTGCCGGAGATCATCGCGCGGCTGGAAGCGTGCGGCCTCGGGGCGCTGCAAACGGGCCTGGACAACGTTCGCAACTACATGGGCTGTCCGCTCGCCGGTATCGACGGGCTGGAGCTGATGGACACGACGCCGATCCTCCGGGCGATCGCCTCGGCGCATCTTGGGGAGCGGGCGTTCAGCAACCTCCCGCGGAAGTTCAACCTCTCGCTCGCCGGTTGCCGCGAAGACTGCGGCCACGCCCAGACGCAGGACCTCGGCTTCGTGCCGGCCACGAAGCGGGTGGATGGACGGCTGGTTTCGGGCTTCAACGTCCTCGTTGGCGGGGCGCTTGGTGGCTCAAGTCCACGGCTGGCGACGCCGCTCGATGTCTTCGTCCAGCCGCACGAAGTGGTCTGCCTGTTCACCTCGATCCTCGCCGTCTTCCGGGACAACGGCCCCCGCGAGGTACGGACGAAGGCGCGCCTGAAGTGGCTGATCGCCGAATGGGGCGACTCGCGTTTCCGCGACGCGGTCGAAGCGGAAGCCGGCTACACGTTCGAGCGCGCAGGGAAGGATGAACGCACGAACGAAGCGGGCGACCACCTGGGCGTGCATCCCCAGCGCCAGGCCGGGCTGAGCTATGCCGGTCTCCACGTGCCGGTCGGGCGGATCACGGCCCTGCAACTGGGTGAATTGGCCCGGTTGGCCGACGCGTACGGCGCTGGTGAAGTGCGGTTGACCGCGGGCCAGAACGTCATCATTCCCCACATCGGCGGGGGGGCCGTGACTGCTCTGCTGGCGGAGCCCTTGCTCGCGGAGCTGAGCCCCAACCCGTCGCCCGTCTGGCGGGGGCTGGTGGCCTGTACGGGGAGCGACTACTGCCACTACTCCCTGATCGACACGAAGACGCGGGCGATCGAACTGGCGACAGAGCTCGAACGGCGCGAGACCCACGTCGCGCCAGGCACACGCATCCACCTCTCCGGCTGCATCCACGCCTGCGCCAGTCACCATATCGCGGATATCGGCCTGCAGGGCGCAAACGTCCGCTCGGGCGACGAGATCTTCGAAGCGGCGGACATCTTCGTGGGCGGGCGGCTCGGCAGCGATAGTCGGCTGGCGGCGAAGACCGGCAAACGGGTCGTGATGGCGGAGATGGCTGACGCGCTCGAAGCGCTCCTGACGGGGGTGGCCGAGCCCCACCGGGAACTCGTGGGTGCGGCTATGTGATCCCGCGGCCCCGCACATCGGGGCCGTTTCACTGTTCGCCCACGCAACACGGCGGCCATCGCCGCGCCACCACACATCAGGGGACCAACGTCATGCATCTTCGAGACTTTCGGAACGCTGGAAACGGGCGCGTGCTCTTCAGCGCGTTTCTCTACTTCGATGTTAGCTTCATGGTCTGGGTGCTCATGGGCGCCCTTGGCACGTTCATCGCCGAAGACCTGGGGCTTTCGACCGCGGAGAAGGGCTTCATCGCGGCCGTGCCACTGTTGGCGGGATCGGCGTTCCGGCTGATCCTCGGGCCGATGAGCGACCACCTCGGCGCCCGGCGGGCCGGCCTGACGGGCCTTGCGTTGACGACGCTACCGCTGCTCTTCGGCTGGCTCCTGGCCGATTCGCTCCCTGCCGTGGTGCTGATGGGCGTCATGCTCGGTGTTGCGGGAGCGAGCTTCGCCGTCGCCCTTCCTCTGGCCAGCCGCTGGTATCCTCCTGAACATCAGGGCCTGGCCATGGGCCTGGCCGGGGCCGGAAATAGCGGGACCGTGCTGAGCGCACTGCTGGCGCCCCGCCTTGCCGAACAGTTCGGCTGGCAGCCGGTCTTCGGGCTGGCCCTGATCCCCGTGATTCTCACCTTTGCGGTGTTCTTTTGGCTGGCGAAAGACAGCCCCAATCACCCGCCGCCGCCGAGCATGAAGGCCTACGTTGGCGGCCTCCGCCGGAGCGAGACGCTCTGGTTCTGTCTCTTTTACGGCGTGACCTTCGGGGGGTTCGTGGGGCTTTCGAGCTACCTCGGCATCTTTTTCCGCGACCAGTACGGGGTCTCGAAGGTCGCGGCGGGCGATCTCACGGCCGTGTGCGTGATCGGGGGCAGCCTTCTGCGGCCCGTGGGCGGTCTCCTCTCCGACCGGATGGGCGGAACGCGAGTGCTCACCGGCGTCCTCGCGTTCATCGGCGTGGCAATGGCGGCCGTCGCGACGCTGCCGCCATTGTGGGCCATGGTGCCAGCCCTCGCCGTCGTAATGGCGACGCTCGGCATGGGCAATGGCGCGGTGTTCCAGCTGATCCCTCAGGTCTTCCGCAGGGAGATCGGGGTCATCACGGGCCTGGTGGGCGCCGCTGGGGGCGTGGGGGGGTTCTTCTTGCCGGCAGCCTTCGGCTCGCTCAAGGCCGAAACTGGCAGCTTCGCGGCCGGTTTCCTGGTCTTTGCGGCGGCGGCCGGAGTGGCGCTTGTGCTGCTGATGGTCGCGCGGGGCCGTCTGACAGCCGGGGCGAACGTGCCGGGGGCACCAGCTCCGGCGCTTGGCGCGTCGGCCGGGGGAGCGCGATGACCCGCACAGCCAACGCTGCCTGTCCTTACTGCGGTGTGGGCTGCCTCCTGGATGTGACCATCGGCGACGACGGGCGCGTAGCGGGCATCCGCGGCGCCAGGGACGCGCAGGCGAACCAGGGCAAGATCTGCGCGAAAGGCGCACTCCTCGGCGAAACGATCAACACTCCCGACCGTCTGACAACACCGCTGCTCCGCGTCGATGACGGCGGTGTCTTTGTCCCGATCTCGTGGGATGCGGCGCTCAACCTGATGGCCGCGAACATCAGCCGATTCGTGCGCGAATCCGGGCCGGATTCGGTCGCCTTTTACGGGTCAGGCCAACTCGATACGGAAGCGTGGTACGCGGCCGGGAAGCTCTTCAAAGGCGCGCTCGGCACGAACAACACGGATTCGAACAGCCGCCTCTGTATGGCGAGCGCCGTTGCCGGGTATCGCACCAGCCTCGGGAGCGACGGACCGCCGACATCCTATGAGGATATCGATGTCGCTGATGTCATCTTCATCGTCGGCGCGAATATGGCGGAGGCTCACCCGGTGCTGTTCGACCGGGT
>JANMTH010000526.1:0-10008 GCA_031390305.1 Thermoflexaceae bacterium | reverse complement strand
TCACCGGCATCGCCCGCGTGACGGAGGGCGTCGGGAGCCAGGGGGCGTAGGCCGTCGCCCCACCAGGACGCTTGCGACCGGCTCCGGCGGGTGTAGCATCAGCGTCATGACAGCGCTCCCCGCGGCCCGCGGCGCGTCCATCGGCGTGCAGAGGTGGCTTCCCCTCGGAATCGTTGGCGTGGCCGCATCCGTGCTCATCGCCGCCATCGTCGTTTTGGCGGTCGAGCCCTGGGGTCCGCGGGCGCTCGCGGACCTCGACGCGTTCGTCGGCAGGCTGGGTGACCGGGTAGCGATCGAGTCCACCGGACCTTCGCGACTCAAGAACACGGTCGGCGCTGAACGCGCCGAGACGCTGCGCATAGACGGCGATGACCTCGAGGTCTTCCAGCTGGGCGCCCGCGTGGATCCGCCGCTTGGCGCCTACATGGCAGGCGCGCAGGTGTTCCTCCGCTGGGCGGACGGCCCTCCAACGCTCATCAGCTCGCTGGGGCACGTCTTCGTGGTGATCAAGGGTCCGCTGGTCGTGGTGACAGCCGACAAGGGCCTCGCCCTGGTCGCCCGCGACATCCTCCGCCTGCCGAAGTCCGAGCTGATTGCGCCGTTCGCGCTCGATCTGGATTGGGCCCGGCCGTTCGCAATCGAGCTGCAGAAGCAGGGCTACCTGGTCACCAACGCGCTGGGCGCGATCCCGTTCGTCAGCTCGGAGTCTGCGCTCATCTACACTGACGGCGGAGATTTTGTGGTAGAACGGCTGCCCGAGGGGATAGACGCGGCCATGGCGCGCATCGAACGACGCGAAGCGGGCGACTACGCGGTCGTGATTCCGGGGATGGACGACGCGTTGTTTGGCGGGGGACAGGCGCCGTTCGTGCGTGTGAGCGGGAAGGGCCGGATGCTGGCGATCACGGTGGAGGAGCGCCTCTTGGAGCCGGCGCGGAAGGCGCTGGCGGTCGCCGTGCGCTGAGCGACGAGCAGCAGGCAGCGTTGGCCGCGATCGGGAGCCCGTGGCCCCGGTGGGCCACGACTACCCGGGGTTAGGGACACGCATGCCGTCCGCCAGCGTAGAATCGGCCGCCGGAGGTGTTCACCATGGCTCGACTGACGTTACCCACACGCGAGACGCTCGCGCCCGAGATCCAGGCCCGTTGGGACCGCGCGAGCGAGCGGGGACCGCTCCTGAACATCATGCGCTTGCTGATGGTGAACCCGGAGATCCGGCTCGACGCGCTCAGCGTCTGGCGGGCGAGCGGGCTGACGCCGCGTGTGCGGGAGCTGGTCATTCTCCGCGCGGCCTTCGCCCGACAGAGCCGCTACGAATGGCACCAGCACGTCCGCATCGCGCGTGACGCGGGGCTCTCGGACGCGGAGATAGACGGCGTGACGGATTGGGCGACGAGCAGCCTTTTCTCGGCGGACGAACGGGCGCTCCTCGCGTACGTGGACGAGTTGGCCGCCAACCAGCGCCCCTCCGATGCCGCCTTCGCGGCGATTCGCGAGGGACGAACGGACGCGGAGGTGGTGGGCATCACGATGCTCATCACGCTCTACTTCCAGCTGGCGCAGATGATGGCGGCGTTCGACCTGGAGACGGAAGTACCGTTCGTCGGCTGGCAGGTGGGGTAGCCGCGGTGGCGAAGGGGTGGTCGCGGACCGGGGATGGGCAGTGCTGACCGTACCGAGCAGCCCGCGGCCCCGGTTGGCCACGACTACGGCGGGGGCGCGAGCCAGCAGCGCCGCTGGCTCGCCCTCTCTGCCCTACGGCCTCGCGCCTACCTTCTACAGTCCTACAGCAGGTCGCCGCCGCAGGCCGCGGCGGTCGTGCCGTCGCGCTGGTAGGCCTTCAGGAGGTTGCGGCCGACCGTCCAGCGGTGCACTTCGTCCGGGCCATCGACGAGCCGCTGGGAGCGGATGCCCGTGTACCAGCGGGCAAGGGGCGTGTCCTGGCTGTAGCCGAGGGCGCCGTGGAGCTGGATGGCGGTGTCCACCACCTTGTAGACCATGTTCGCCAGGTAGACCTTGGCGATGTGGTTCTCCTGGCGGAGGTCCATGCCCTTCTCGGCCTTGTAGGCGATGTGCATGAGCATCAGCCGGGCGATGTAGAGCTCGCTCGCGCAGTCGGCGAGCATCCACTGCACGCCCAGGCGATCGGAAAGCGGCTTGCCGAAGGTCGAGCGCTCAAGCACACGCGCCGTCGCCATGTCGAGCGCGCGCTGGGCCATCGCGACGTTGTGCATACCGTGGCGGAGGCGGCCGTAGGCGAGCCGGTGCTGGCCCATGTTGAAGCCCTGGCCCTCGCCGCCGAGGAGGTTTTCGTTCGGGACGACAAGGTCCTTGATCGCCACTTCGGCGTGGCCGCCACCGAGGATGTGGCTCAGTGGCCCTTCGATCGCCATCGTCTTGATGTCGCGGACGATGTTATAGCCGGGGTTCGGCAGCTCGACGAGGAAGGTGCTGAACTGCTCGTGGCGGGGGGCGTCGGGGTTCGTCTTCGCCATCACGAGGGCGATGTCGGCGACGCTGGCCGCGCTGCTGAACCATTTTTCGCCGTTGATCAGCCAGTTGTCGCCGTCACGGACGGCGCGGGTCTGCATCCCTGTGGCGTCAGCCCCCGCGGCCTTCTCCGTCATCGAATAGCAGATCCGCTTCTCGCCGTTCAGGAGGGGCTTGAGGAACTTCTCCTTCTGGTAGTCCGTCCCGTAGGTGAGGAGCGTGAGCATCGTCGCGTCGTCCGGGCCCTGTGTGTTCAGGGCGAGAGCGCCCAGGTAGCTTTCGCCAAGCTCCATCTGGACGAGGGCGTTGGCCAGCGGGCCGAGGCCCATGCCGCCATGCTCCTTGGGCACGAAGGGGCACCAGAGCCCACGCGAACGGGCTTTGGCGCGAAGGTCGCCGAGGACCTCTTTGTAGGGGCGTCCGGCGTGAAGCTCCTCCTCCGCTGGGATGCAGTGATCCTGCACGAATGTCCGCACCGTCTCGCGGATCTGCTTCGCTTCCTGAGGGATTTCGAAATCGACTGCCATGTGGGTGGTTCCTCCAGATCTTGTGCATGAGTTCTCCGGCGGGGAAAACCTCCCGGCCGGGCGTGGAGGCATACTACTCCCTTCGGCGTTCACTCTCTCGGCCAGCCGCCGATGGCGCTGGCCCGCCTACCCCTTGCGGCGGGGCTGGTTATCGAGGACGCCCGTGCTTCGTAGCGCCCCGATCTCCCCGTCGCTCTTCCCGAGGATATCCCGCAGCACCATATTCGTGTGCTCGCCGAGCAGGGGTGCTGGCCGGATCGCCGAGGGCGGTGTCTTCGACATGCGGATGACGGGACCAGGGTAGAGCGCTGTCCCCATCACGGGGTGGACGCTGGATACGTGAAATCCGCGGTCGTGGAGGTGCGGGTCGTACAGCACCTCGGAGGACGACAGCGCGGCCCCGGCCGGCACGCCGAACGACTGCAGGGCCTCCATCGCCTCGCGGTGGGTGCGGGTCGCTGTCCAGGCCCCGAGCCGGGCGTCGATTGCGTCGTGGTGTGCCAGCCGGCCGGCGAGCGTGTCGAGCGCCGGGTCCCGCGCCCATTCGGGGTCGTCGAGCGCGGCCCGCAGGGCGCACCAGTCGGCGTCGTCCCGGCAGCCGATCACGATCCAGCGTGGGCCGTTCTCCGCTGGCAGCGAAGGATAGCTGCCGTGCGGCGCCATCTCGGGACGCCGGGCTCCCCTTCGCTCCGGGTTTACGCCCATCGCCGGCCATTCGAGAAGACGCTCGCTTCCGTGGGGGATCGTCGCTTCCAGTTCGCTCAATTCGATGTGGCACCCCCGGCCCGTCCGCTCCCGCTCGCGGAGGGCGGCGAGGACGGCGAACGCGCCCGTCAGTCCCGAAGTCGGATCGCCGTAGGCGTTGGGCGTCAGCAGTGGCGGTCCATCGGCGTAGCCCTGAGCGAGCGCGATCCCCGCCATCGCATCGACCGTGGTCCCGAAGCCGCGGAAGCCCGCATCCGGCCCCGTACTGCCGAAGGCCGGCATCGAGAGCATCACCAGCCGCGGGTGGCGCGCCGTCACCTCGTCCGGGGCGAAACCGAGCCCGGGCATCACGTTCGGCGGGTAGTTCTCTACGAATGCGTCAGAGACGGCGAGCAGTTCGTGGAGCAGCGCCTTGCCTTCGGGCATCGCGAGATCGATCGTCACGCCGAGCTTGTTGCGGTTGACGCTGTTGTGGGTGGGCGACATCTCGTGGCGCTGGTCGCCCGGCAGCGCGTCCGGGTGGGGTGAGCCGCGCCACCAGTCGAAATAGCGGGCGGACTCGACCTTGATCACCTCGGCCCCGAAAAGCGAGAGCATGAAGCCAACCATCGGCCCGGCCCAGCCCTGGGAGACATCGACGATGCGATATCGCTCAGCCATTGGCCGCCGCCAGGACGCGGGATCGGTCGGCGCCAAGCTTCGGTGCTGGCGGCAAGCGACGTACGCGCTCCTCGCCCGCGAAGCGGAAGGGCAGGCCGGGGACGGTGACATCGCGGCCCTCGACCTCTACCACCTGCCAGTAGCCCCGGGCCGCCAGGTGGGGCGAAGCGTAGACCTGCTCGGCCGTCGGTACCGTATGACAGGGGATGCGATTGGCCTGGGCCATCCGCATGATTTCCTCGCCGGTGTAGTTGGCGGCCCAGGCGGCGAGGATCGCCTCGACTTCGCTGGCGTTCTTTCCGCGCGCTTCGGGCGTGCGGTACCGCGGGTCCTCTACGAGTTCCGGCATCTCGATAAGGTCGCAGAGCCTCACCCACATCCAGGAGAGCGCCGCCTGGATGCCGCACCAGCCGTCCTTGCAGGGGAAGAGCCCCTGGAGCGGGTCCCCGGAAAGGAAGCGCCTGCCGGTTGGCTTCCGTTCGACCCCACGAACCTGGAAGGAGACCGTCTCGTAGAGCATTGTCGCCACGATCGCTTCGTGGATGGAGACTTCGACCCGCTGTCCGCCAACGTCTGGTACGACGCGCAGCGCCTCCAGCGTCCCGATCGCGGCGTAGAGCGCGGCCATGTACAGCCCGAGCGCCGAGCCGGGAACGACGGGCGGCCGGTTCGGCTCTCCCATTGGGTGCACCCAACCGCCGAGGGCGTGGATGACCGCCGGCGTGGCCGCGTAGCCCGCGTACGGCCCATCGCTCCCGAACTCGGAGAGCGTGGTGCAGACGAGCGCGGGGAAGTCGCTCTCCAGGGCCGCCTGGTCCAGCCCCAACGAAGGGAGGACGCCCGGCCGCGAGGTGTCCGTCAGCACCTGTGCGCCGTGCAGGCGGTGACGCAATTCGGACCGCCCGGCTGCATCGTCGAGATCGAGAACCAGGGATTCCTGTCCCGCCCGCAGGTAGGCGTGAAGGAGCGACCGTTCCAGGCCGGGCTCGGCGTCCAGGAACGGGCCCGTCATCCGCAGGGGATCGCCCCCCGGCGGCTCAACGTGCAGTACGCTCGCGCCATAGAGCGTGAGCAGCTTCGAAAGATAGCCGCCTCCAATGCCCGTCCCAAGATCGATAACGCGGATCGCGTCGAGCGGCTTTCCCATTTCTGCGCCTCCCCCGGTTGACGGCATTCTTCTCGCGGGAACGTCCGGTGGCAAGCGCGAGGGCGACGCTGTAGCCAGTTGTGCGCCGCGGCTCAGGCGATCCGCAACTCTCCCGTGACCCGGTAGCCGAGCTCGATCGATGTCCGCCGCGCCGCCGCGAGGAGCGGGGGAGTGAGGCGCTGGATGGCGTCTTCGCTCATCGCCCCCCAGATCGGCACGCTGATCGCCGCCACCACCCGCCCTTCGCGGTCGAAGATCGGCGCCGCGATGCCGCTCGCGTCCGGGTAGTGTTCGCGGTCGACGGAGGCGTAGCCGCGCTCCCGCGTCAGGCGGAGCTCCGTGCGAAGGTGTTCCGGGTCGGTGGTCGTGTGCGATGTTCGCCTTTCGATGCCGATGAGGAAGCTGGCCCATTCCGATTCGGGCCGCCAGGCGATCAGGACGCGGCCCGATCCGGTGGCCATCGCCGCGATGCGGTCGCCGATCAGCGTCGGGATCACGCGGTCGCCGACGACCTCGACGCGGTCGGTGTAACAGACATGGGAGTCTTCGAGGAACGCCAGCGTGACCGGATTCTGGAGCGAGGCCGCGAGCTGAATGAGGTTCGGCAGGGCGACGACGCGAACCTCCATGCTCGAAAGGATGGTCGCCGCCAGGGCGCAGAGCCGGAAGCTGACGGAATAGGCTGGCGGCTCACCCTGGCGGACGACGTAGCCGTCTTCAGTCAGCGAGGCCATCAAGCGCTGGGCCGAAGCGCGGGCGATGCCGGTGCGTTCGATGATCTCGGGCAGCTCCAGCGGCCCGTCACTTTCGGCCAGGAGTTCAAGGACGATCAGGGACCGCGAAACTGCACGGGTCACAACGTTTCACCACCATCAAGTCGCTGGTGCCACGAAGGCCCCAGACAGGCGCAGGGTAGGCCGTCCCGGCGGTTAGCGCATCTGAAATCGGGCGACTCCGGGGAGTTCGTGTCCGAATATGGGCAGCCTCGGCCGTTTTCGGACAGGATATCCACTTTGCTGGCCACTTGTTCAGTTTTCTGGCCGAGCGTATTGGCAATCGCCGGCGGCTAACCAGCCCAACCCCATCGGAACCGCGACTGGAAAGGAGCGGCCGCGCCCGGCGGCGATTCGCGCCCGGCGCGCCTGTCCCCGCGGGGAGCCTCGGGCTCACAGTCTGGGAAAGATGGTGGCGCCTGAGGTTGCCGCTCCTTGCCAGTCGCGGTTCTACGGATCGTCAAGGGGGCATCCGTTCCGTGGAGTCTCGTCCGCGTCCGGCGCGCATACCCCGCGGGGAGCCTGGGGCTCACAGTCGGGGGGATGATGGCGCCTGCGGTGGCCGCTCCTTGCCAGTCGCGGTTCTATGGGATTCGTTCCGTCTCAATCTTGGCCATGGACCACGTAATCCCAGGCCGCCTCGATGTCCGCGGGCTTCCATAGATGCCTTGTGCTTCCGTGCCGCGCCCAGAGCTTCTGTTCCGGCCCGAGGACTCCGGACTCGCGGGCCGTCCGGGTCGCCCGCGCCTTCAGGGACCGCATCACTCGTTCCGGCGTCGCGGCGGCTGTGACGAGGACGTGGACGTGGTTCGAGCGGACGTTGGCCGCGAGCAGGGACCAGTTGCGGAAGGCACACGTCTCCTCGATTGCGGACGTGAGAAAGTTCCGTTGTCCCGGTGTGAGCGTGACCGGAGGCTGGGTCAGGCGGCCAGCGTGATAGGCGGCGCGGGCTTTCGCTGGCGGCGCTGTCGGGCCACCCACCAACGAATGCCACCGGTCCACGGAGCCCCGGTCGTCGCCGGGCAGCCAGCTCGCATGTGTCCGAAACGTAATCAGGTATGCCGACGGCCAGTCCTGCACGAACCGAGTCTAGCGAAATCTCGAGAGAACCGCGACTGGAAAGGAGCGGCCGCGCCCGGCGGCGATTCGCGCCCGGCGGCGATTCGCGCCCGGCGCGCCTGTCCCGCGGGGAGCCTGGGCTCACAGTCTGGGGGGATGATGGCGCCTGGGGTTGGCGCTCCTTGCCAGTCGCGGTTCTACGGATCGCATGGGCTGCCTGGAGCCTGGGGCTCGCGGTCTGGGGGGATGATGGCGCGTGGGGTTGGCGCTCCTTGCCAGTCGCGGTTCTATGGAGCGCATGGGCTGCCGGGCGCCTGGGGCTCACAGTCTGGGGGGGATGAGGGCGCCTGGGGTTGCCGCTCCTTGCCAGTCGCGGTTCTATGGCGCGCCTGTCCCCTGCCTGGCGCCTGGGGCGATCAGCCTGGGGGGATGATGGCGCCTGAGGTTGCCGCTCCTTGCCAGTCGCGGTTCTATGGCTTGTCAAGCGCACCATTCGTTTCGTGGAGTCTGGTTCGCTGGTCGCGGTTTTAGCGGGCGGCCGGGGCCGCCGCCGCGGTGGGTGGTATACTCGCCCGACAAGGAGAACCATGCGGCCCGCCTGCGCGGGCCGTCTTTTCGCACCATGGATGACGCCATCCTCGAACGATTGACCCGGATCCGGGAGCACCACCGCGAACTGACCGACGAGATGGGCAAGCCCGATGTCGCCGCCGACTTCGAACAGCTCACCGCCATCGCCAAAGAACGCGCTGAGATCGAGCCGATCGTGACCCTTCTCAATGGCTTCGAAGCGGCTCGCGATAGCGCGGACTCCGCCCGCGCCCTCCTCCAGGAGGACGACGAGGAGATGCGCGCCATGGCCGAGCTGGAACTGGCCGGCGCCGAGGCCGCGATGGCCGAGGCCGGCGCCCAGATCGTCCGCTCGCTCCTCCCCAAAGACCCGCGCGATTCACGCAACGTGATCGTCGAGATCCGCGGTGGCGCCGGTGGAGAAGAGGCGGCCATCTTCGCCGCGAACCTCTATCGCATGTACTCCCGTTACGCCGAACGCCACCGCTGGCAGACCGAGATCCTGAACGCGAGCGAATCCGAGAAGGGTGGCTTCAAGGAGGTCGTCTTCGAAATTCGCGGCGCCGGCGCGTTCTCGCGGCTGAAGTGGGAGAGCGGCGTCCACCGCGTCCAGCGCGTCCCCGAGACCGAGACCCAGGGCCGCATCCACACCTCCACCGCCACCGTAGCCGTCCTCGCGGAGGCCGACGAGGTCGATATCGCCATCGAAGAGAAGGACATCAAGACGGACGTCTTCCACTCCTCCGGCGCTGGGGGCCAGAACGTCAACAAGGTGGCGACGGCCATCCGCCTCACGCACCTCCCCACCGGAATCGTCGTCGTCTGCCAGGACGAACGTTCCCAGTTCAAGAACCGGGTCAAGGCGATGACCCACCTTCGCTCACGCCTTCTCGACCTCGAGACATCGAAGCAGCAGGCCGAAGTGACCGAGATCCGGCGCCTGCAGGTCGGGACTGGTGACCGCAGCGAGAAGATCCGTACCTATAACTACCCGCAGGACCGGATCACCGACCATCGCGTCGGCCTCACGGTCCACAACATCCCCGACCGGATGGATGGCAACATCGACGACGTCATTGATGCCGTCGCCACCGCCGACGAAGCGGAACGGTTGCAGGGTGTGGCGTGAACGCCCGCGCCGCCGCGGCCGAGACGGCGAAGACACTCGCGGCCGCTGGGCTTCCCGATGCCGCGTTCGAAGCTGAATACCTCGTCCGTCTCGCTGGCGGGTTGAGCCGCGCCGCCTTCTTCGCGGACGCCGAATTCGCCGGCGCGGCCGCCCTCGCGGAGATGACCGGGCGGCGCCTCCGCCGCGAGCCCGCCGCGTATATCACCGGCGCCCGCGAATTCTTCGGCCGGCCGTTCGCGGTTGGGCCGGGTGTGCTCGTACCGCGGCCAGAAACAGAGTTGCTGGTGGAGCTCGCCCTCGCTGAGGCCCGCCATGGCGATGTGGTCGCCGATATCGGTACGGGCAGCGGATGCATCGCGCTCTCGGTCGCTCTCTGCCTGTCTGCCGACATGGCCGTCCGCGTCGTCGGCGTCGATATCAGTGCCGCGGCGCTCGCCGTCGCCGTCCGCAATCGCCGGGATCTCGGCGCGTCCGCGGCGCTCCTCCGTGGAGACCTCGCCTTCTCACTTCGCCGGGCCGAGATCGTGCTGGCGAACCTCCCCTACGTCCCCGCGAACGAGATCGACGCCCTCGAGCCCGAGGTCAGCCGCTGGGAGCCACGCGTCGCGCTCGACGGTGGTCTCGACGGTTACGTGCCCATCCGGGGACTGATCGATGACTGTGCGGACCGCCTGCGGCCGCGTGTTCTCGCGCTCGAGGTCGGGTTCGGCCAGGCCGGAGACGTGGCCGCCATCGCGCGGGGCCGGGGGGCGAGCGTGAGCGTCAGGCCCGACCTTGCCGGCATCGATCGCCTGGTCGTGGCCCGGTGGGCGTGAAGCTGGTCGCCCTTGATATCGATGGGACGATCGTTCCCGAAGGAAGCGCTAGCCCCGAGCTTCCCACACCGCGGCTGACGCTCGCGGTCCAGGCGCTCGTCGCCCGGGGCGTGGTCGTCGTCCTCGCTTCGGG
>JANMTH010000514.1:0-3758 GCA_031390305.1 Thermoflexaceae bacterium | reverse complement strand
AGCCGTAGCCGAGGAGGTGCTCGCCCGGCGGGTTCGTCAGGTAGGTGAGGCCGACGAGGGCGTGGATCGTCGGGGCGAAGGTGACGAAGTCGCGCCAGGGACCATCCTGGCCCATGCCGCCCATCGAGACGACGGTCAGCTTCGGGTTGACGGCACTGAGCGAAGCGCGGTCGATGCCCCAGCGGCGGAGGACGCCGGCACTGAAGTTCTCCGTGATCGCGTCGCTCGCGGCGGCCAGGCGGCGCGCCACCTCGACCCCGCTGGGCGAGGCCATGTTCAGCATCAGGCTCCGCTTGTTCCGGTTCCAGGAGACGTAGTAGGGGTGGGCGGGGCTGTTCGCGCCACCCGCCCGTGAAGCCGTTCCGACCTTGATGATGTCCGCGCCGAGGTCGGCCAACGCCCTCGTGCCGAAAGGGCCAGCGAGGACGTGGGTAAAGTCGAGGACGCGCACGCCCTCCAGCGGCCGCGCGGGCGGAAGCGTTGGTCCGGGGGAAGCCGCCGTGCGCGCCTCCCAGCCGAGGTCGGTCACCGTGACGCGCGCGGCGGGCGCTGGCCGGGGGCCATCCGCATCGGTACGGAAGGCCCGACCCGGTAGCCTGGCCGCGCCGAAGCCGGGGATGGAGGCTTCCTGGTAGTAGCCACGGGCGGCCGCCTGCGGGTTCTTCGCTACTTCCGGGATGGGCACGGAGGGCCCCCAGGAGAGGTGTTTCGCCTGGGCTTCGAAGAACATCGTGTTGCCGTCCTTCGTCGCCACCCATTCGCGCATGCGCCGCATCACAAGTGGAGCCTGCCTGACGAGGGCGAGGATGTCGCCGAACTGCTCCTTGTCGGCGAGCTCAGCGGCCATCCCATCCTCTTCCAGCCAGGGGAGGATGTCCTCCATGAAGCGGAGGGCGGCGGTGACCATCATCCCCTGGCCGTTCCGGTCGGGGAAGACGGCGTAGACGCCGCTCCAGTGCAGCGAGCCCTGGCGCTTCGCCTCGGGCGGCCAGGTACCCGCGAAGAACCTTTGCATCAGGAGCTGTTCGGTGCAGCTGACGAGCGCTTCGTGGGCCGAAAGATCGATGTGCTGTCCAGCGCCCGTTACCCGTTGGGCGCGCAGGCCGGCGAGCGCGCAGATGGCGGCGTAGAGGCCCGTCGTGTGGTGAGTCTGGTTGCCGTAGCCGGTGAGCGGCGGCGTGTGCGTGTCGCCCGTCACCGAGGCCGCGCCGCTGAGGGCGTTAGCCACGAGGTCGTTGGCGGCGAGCTGCTCGGTGTCGCGGCCAGTATGCGTGAGCGAGAGGCGAACGACGCCCCCCGGAATCTCGTTCGTCGAGAGTGGCTCCGCACCCGGCGCCCAGTCCTCGAGGAGGAGGTCGGTTCCGGCGACGAGGGAGGCGAAGGCGGCTCGGCCATCGGGCGTGGCCAGGTCGAGCGCGGTGACTCGCTTGCCGAGGTTGTACCAGGTCTCCTGGATAGAGACGCCAGAGCCACCGAAGAACGGCGGTTCGGCGGCGAGGGGATCGCCACCAGGAGGAACGACGCGGACAACGTCGGCGCCGGCCTCGGCGAGGAGCTTGCCGGCGTAGGCGGCGGCCCAGCCGGCGGCTTCGACGACGCGGACACCGTGAAGGGGACTGTGCTCTGTCATGGGCGGCGATCTTACGCGTTCGGCCCCTGCCGGGGAACCGCGAACGGCAAGCCGAGCGCCAACGCCGCTTTTCCCTTACAAAGGACCGGAGATGCGAACAGTCCGCGCCACCCGCTATGTCACGCCGCTCCGCGAAGGCGGGTCGCTGCCGGCGATCGTCGAGGCCGACGACGACGGCCTTTATGTCGTTAAGTTTCGCGGCGCCGGGCAGGGGCCGAAGGCGCTCATCGCGGAGCTGATCGGCGGGGAGGCCGGCCGGGCGCTGGGGCTGCCCATCCCCGAGCTCGTCTTCGTCGATCTCGATACCGCCCTGGGCCGCAACGAACCGGACACCGAGATCCAGGAGCTGATCACGAGGAGCGGCGGATTGAACATCGCCAGCGACTTCCTTCCCGGCTCGCTGGGCTTCGACCCCGTGACCACGAAAACGTTCGATCCCGTGCTGGCGGCCCGAGCGGTCTGGTTCGACGCCTTCATCACGAACGTCGATCGGACGGCGAGGAACCCGAACATCCTCGTCTGGCACCGCGAGCCGTGGCTGATCGACCACGGCGCCTCGCTCATCTTCCATCACACCTGGGAGGGCTACCGGGAGAAGGCGCCATCGCCGTTCGCGGCGATCGCAAGCCACGTTCTGCTCCGCTTCGCGGGGCCGATCGCGGCGGTCGATGCCGGGATGCGGGGCCTTCTTCCGCCAGATGTCCTCGCGGAGATCGTCGCGCTCGTCCCGGAGTCCTGGCTCGTCGATGCGCCGTTCGCTTCGCCCGGCGAACACCGCGAGGCGTACGTGACGTATCTTCAGACCCGGCTGGATGCGTCCAGCGCCTTCGTGGAGGAAGCCGACCGTGCCCGCCCACGTCTATGAGTACACGCTGATCCGCCTCGTGCCCCGCGTCGAACGCGGGGAGCGCTTGAACGTGGGCGTCGTGCTCTTCTGCAAGGGCAGGCGCTTCCTGGACGCGAAGATCGACCTTGATGAGCCGCGTATCCGCGCCTTCGCCCCAGAGCTGGACCTCGAGGCGGTCCGTGAGGCGCTCGACGTGTATCCGCGCGTCTGCCGGGGCGGGGCGGAGGCGGGGCCGCTCGCGGAGATGGATCAGGCCGAGCGGTTCCGCTGGCTGGCCGCGCCCCGGAGCACCGTCATCCAGCCATCCGAAGTGCACATGGGCGAAGGCGAGGACCCGGCCGCCGATCTGGAGCGGCTGAGGGCGACGATGGTGCGCAGCGGGTGAATCGCCGGGTGGGTCAATCGCCAAGATGCCAAGGGATGGTGGGTAGGGTTTCTGACGCCGAGCTCAGGAGTCGAGGTCGAGGACGGCGAGGCTGCCGGAGTGGACCGTGAGGAGGGCGGAAAGCTGCGCTGATGGGCGGCCCGTCACGCCGTCGATGGCGTGAACCGCAAGACCGCCGGCGAGCGTCTCGATGGCGGCGTAGACCGGCCAGTTCGTGAGACGGACGCCAGTCACCTCGATAGCCTGGGCCTCGGCTCCGCGTGGCCTCCCCTCCGCGGGCGTGGGGATCCCAAGACGTTCGCAAGCGAGGCGGAGGCGAGCGTCGCCGGCGTTCCCATTGATGGCGCGTTGATGGGTGCGCATCATCTCCGCGCGGAGGGTGGCGGGGCGCAGCAGCGGCCGAAGGCAGCGCTCGGCGGGCGCCTCGGCCTCGGCGGGCGGCCGGAGGACGGCCAGCACGCCGCCGCCCAGGGCTTCGCGCCAGACCACGCGCTCGCGGGCCGTATAGCGCATCCGGCGTGACCACCAGCCGCGCCGTTCCCAATCAGAGACGCGAAGCTGGAAGGCGAAAACCGGGATCCAGACGTCCGTGAGCGTGAAGGCGCGCGCCCGCCGCCCGGCCGTCCGGCGAAACGCCCGGCGCGCATCGCCGGCCGTCGTCGCGAAGGGTACAGCGGGTGCGGTGAGGCTCGCGCGGCCGAGGCCCGGCAGGTCAGCGAGACCGGGCCGCAGGGCCAGCTCGGCCGGACCCCAGACGTCTATCCCCAGTTCCCGCGCGGCCGCCAGCGCGCCGGAGGTCGCCCCACCAGCGGCGACGACGATAGCGCGATCGAAGCCGCAATCCCGCAACACGTAGTGCGTCTTGGAAAGCGTCTCCTTGGCGATCGGTGCGTCCC
>JANMTH010000442.1:0-1505 GCA_031390305.1 Thermoflexaceae bacterium | reverse complement strand
GTGGCCGCGAAGCCGTCGCCGCCTGTGCCGAGCACCAGCCCGATGTCGTCCTGATGGACCTCGTGATGCCCGATCTGAATGGCGTCGAGGCCACCCGCCAGATCCTCCAGCTCGGCCTCGGCGCGCGCGTCATCGTCCTCACTTCGTTCTCGGATCGCGAGCGGATCCTCGACGCGATCGACGCCGGCGCGACCGGCTACATGCTGAAGGATTCGGAGCCAGAAGAGCTCCTCCGCGGCATCCGCGCCGCCGCTCGCGGTGAATCACCACTCTCGCCGCGGGCCGCCCAGGCGATCGTCAACGCCCGCCAAACAGCCCGCGTGCCCTCGGACTTGACCCCGCGTGAGACCGAAGTCCTCGTCCTCCTCGCCGGCGGCATGGCCAACAAGGAGATCGGCCGCGCCTTGGGAATTAGCGAGAAGACGGTGAAAGCCCACCTCACCAACGTCTTTCAGCGGATCGGTGTCTCCGATCGCACTCAGGCCGCGCTCTGGGCCGAACGCCGTGGCCTTCTTTCGGCACGCTGAAACTGACCTGAACGGAGTTCAGGCTCCGCGCCGCTCTCCGTTCCCGTCCTAAGACGAATGAATGAGCCGTTCGGGACTTCTTCGAGCGCCCACCCGGAGTCATCATGCATACGGCTGTGGCGACGTCCGCCTGCCCCGCTGGCGCGTGCTCCACGCTGAACCGTTGGTGTGCCTGGTGCTTGAACCGGCTGATGAAGAACTGCTCTCCCGCGAAGTAGCGCTCCCCGCCATGCGAGTCGCACTCGACCCGGACCGAGCCACCTCGGCCATCGATCGGGTCTGGCCGCGGCTTGGCCTCCGCGGCCTCGCCATCACTTCCGCCCGCTACGAGGCCGGGAAGTCCTGCCTCGTCGCCTACATGCTGGAGACGCCAGACGGCCGCCAGCCCGCGTACATCAAGGTTACCGCCGATCCCGCGCCCCGCGTCGATTCGTCGGATGTCGTGGCCGCCCTCCCCTCCCTCTCTGGCGTCGTCTGCCGTTTCCCGGCCGACCTCGGGCTCACACTCGCCGGCCGTTCGGGGGCAACGCCGGAGCATCTGCGGATCATTACCTACCGGCCGGAACGCCGGCTCACGGCCCGTGTCGAACGTGGTGGCCGTCCGGCCGTACTCCGGACGTTTTGCGAGGGTCACTACCGCGCGCCCAGGGCGGCGCCGTCGCACGAGCCTCGCGTTCCCGAGGGTGTCCGCGTCCCGAAGGTCATCGAAGCGTCAGTCACCAGGCGCACGGTCGTCGCGGAGCTTCTCACAGGGCGCCGGCTGAGCGGGCTCCTCGGCGCCCAATCCGCCGCCGTCCTTCTTCGCCATACCGGCGAGGCCCTCGCCACGCTCCACCGTGCCACCACTACGGCTTGCCGGCCCGGCCCGCTGGCGTGTGCGGCGCCCTCCTTGCGGGCGGCCGAAGACGTCTCCATCCTCGCGCCCCCGCTCATGGACCTGGCCGCCGGGTTGGCCCGCCGTCTGATCGAGACCGTGCC
>JANMTH010000422.1:0-6440 GCA_031390305.1 Thermoflexaceae bacterium | reverse complement strand
GTCGCCAGCGGCATGGGCATGCGCGCCGCGCCCACCGCCCTCGGCTATTCCGCCGCCAAGGGTGGCGTCATCGCCCTCACCCGCAGCCTCGCCGCTCAGGTCGCGGGCGAGGCTACGCGTGTCAACTGCATCGTCCCCGGCTTCGTCGTCCAGGCTCCGCCGCAGACCGTGGAAGACGCCGAACGCATCGCCCAGCGCGGGAAGTTCAACACCGCCCGTAGGCTGGGCGAGGCCTGGGAGCTTGGCCCCCTCGCCGTCTTCCTCGCCTCCGACGCTTCAAGCTACGTCACGGGCGAGCTCTTCGTCATCGATGGTGGCGGGCTGGCGGGCGGCATCGCCCCGCTTGGCCACATGGCCCTGGAGGTGGCGAAGTGACGGATTGGAAGCGAGAACCGGGTTTCGACCTCTCCGGCGGGAAGGCCCTCGTCGTCGGATTCGGCAACCCCGCCGGGCGCGCTATCGCCCTTGCTTTCGCCGAAGCCGGGGCCGATGTCGCCGTCGCCTCCTCCACCCTCGACGGCGACGAGATCATGGAGGCCAAGCGCGTCGCCAAGGCCGTCGCCGCCCTCGGCCGGAAGACCTTCTCCCAGGGTTGGGACGTGACGCTCCCGGGCAACGTTCAGGTAAGTCTGAAGCAGCTGATCAAGGAGTTCGGCCACCCCACTATCCTCGTTTTCAACGCCGACGCTCCCCTCGTCAAGCCCATCGAGAAGGTGACGGACGCCGAGTTCGGCCGCATCCACCAGGAGAACCTCGGCGGGGCGTTCTACGCGGCCCGCTCCTTCAGCCGCGAATTCCCGGCGGACGAACCCGGCCGGATCATCTACGTCACTTCCCTGATCGGAGAACGCGGCGTGGAAGGCGTCGCCGCCTACGGCGCGGCCAAGGCTGGCCTCAACGGGCTCGTCGCTACCCTCAGCCAGGAGTTCGGCGCCCGCGGCATCACCGTCAACGCCATCTCTTGCGGCTGGATGGAATGGACGGCGGGCGCCGGCAGCCCGGACCCCGCCGAGAACCGCCTCGTCCGCTTCATCCCGCTCAAGCGGCTCGGCAACGCCGCCGACATCGCTCCGCTCGCCGTTCTCCTCGCTTCCAGAGCCGCCGGATACTTGAACGGCCAGGTCTTCCACGTCGATGGTGGCATCGCCGGGCACCTTTAGCGAACGCCGTGGCCGCCAAAGCGTCGAAGCCCTTTGCCGTACGGTTGCTCGAACGGCGGAAGATCGCCCACGAGGTCTTCGCCTTCGAAGCCACGATCCGCTCCGCCGCCGAGGTCGCCCGCGTGACCGGGATGCCCTTCGAGGCCGTCTACAAGACGCTCGTCATTGAAGAGGACCCGCCGAAAGGCAAGCCTCGCCTCTTCCTCGTGCCTTCCGATAGCGAAGTGGACCTCAAAGCCTTCGCCGCCGCTCTGAGCCTGAAGAAGGTGCGCATGGCCGCCCACCGGGACGCCGAACGGTACACGGGGCTCCAGGTCGGCGGGATTAGCGCGCTCGCCCTCACCGGCAAGGGTTTCCCGGTCTTCATCGATGCCCGCGCCGCGGCCCTTGAATCGATTCTTGTCTCCGCCGGTATCCGCGGTCTTGACCTTCGGATCACGTTCGCTGACCTCCTCGCAGTGACTGGCGCGGTGCCGCTCGCCGGCTGCTCACGCCGGGTCGATCCTGAGGCGGCCGTTCGTGACCGTCCTAGTCCGCCGTCATGAGCCGCGCGAGGTCGCCCTCCTCGGCCATGACGATGACGATGTCTCCTTCGTCAAGGATCTGGCTGGCGCGCGGGCCCACGGTAAGGGTCCCATCGCTCCGGCGGATGCCGAGGACCGTCGCGTTTCGCGCGCCGCTCACCAGCGTCCCGCAGGTCAATCCGGCCAGCCGGCTCGGGGCATCGACCTCTATCTCGGCGAGCACCTGGTCTCCCGTGCGGCCAGCGGCGAGCGTGTCCATGAAGTCCGCCGCCAGCGGCTGGAGGGCGAGCAGGACCATCCTCCGCCCGCCCATGCTGTACAGCGAAAGTACGCGGTCCGCCCCCGCCAGCCTGAGCTTCTCCTCGTTGTGCGGCGAAGCCACCCGCGAGACGATGAAGCAGCCGGGGTTGACTGATCGCGCGGTCAGCGTGATGAAGGTGTTCCCGGCGTCGCTATCGCTGGCGGCCAACAGGCTGCGCGCGCGTGTGATCCCTGCCTGTACGAGGCTTCGTTCCTGGCTCGCGTCCCCTTCGACCACGCTGTAGCCGAAGGCGCGGGCAAGTTCGGCCTGGTCCGGCCGCTCTTCGATGACGACGAAGGCCGCCCCACGTTCGCGCAGCTCACGGGCGATCTCCTGGCCCACCCTCCCGAAGCCGCAAAGGATGTAGTGGTCCTCCATCCGTTCGATCTCCAAGTGCTTCCTCCTCCGGTAGTAGCGGCTGCGGACGTTCCCTTCCAGCGATTCCTGGGCTACCAGGGTGAGCGTGTAGAGCGCGCCCCCGATCCCCACCAGGCAGAGCACAATCGTGAAGAGCTGCTCTTCGGTGCCGAATGGGGTCACCTCGCGAAAGCCCACCGTTGTCACCGTGGTCACGGTCTGGTAGAGCGCGTCCACGAAGCTCATCTCCGTCAGGAGCATGTAGCCCGTGACCCCGACGACGATCGTGCTCGCGAGGAGCGTGAGCGCCCCGGCGAGCTGACGGCTGATCGGCAGGGCACGGATCGGGTCGAGATGCATCTGCGAACGCAGTATAGTCGAGCGCTCAGCCCATGAGCGCGCTGTACTGCCGCTTCATCCAGTCGCCCTTCGCCACGTACTCCTCGGGCGCGTTCAGGGCGCCCTTGCGCCCCGTCTCGCGCGCATAGGCCAGGTTTAGCGCCGCATGGTGGTTTTCCAGCGGCCCAACCCGCCCCGCGCGCGCTCGGGCGGCCCGGTTCGTCCACGTCCGGCAATACTCGATAGAGGTCCGCAGCTCCGCTTGCAGGTCGATCACTTCTACGCCTGGCGAGGCCGTTCCCACCGCCGCCGCGGACACCGTTGCGGTGGGAACGCCGAAGAAGCTGAGCTGCTGGCCATCGACGTACTGTCCCGTCTGGTCCAGGAAAGCGTCCCCCGCCTCGACGATGTCGATGATCTCCGGACGCCCGGCCTCGTCCAGCGGGTCCGAAGGGCCGGTGTCCTCGTCCGCGTCGTTCGCTTCGACTGCCGGCTCCCCCGGGCGGGGCGCCACCGGGGCGTACGAGGCGTCCCGCTCCAGGTGTTCGATGATCCCCGAAAGCCGCGGATCCCGCCCGACGAACAGGTGGAGCAGATTCTGCGACTCCGGGAGCTGGCTATTGTGGCGTAGCCCGCGCCCTACCTGTTGAATCACCGGTTCCCGGCTAAACACCGCGTCGAGCTTCAGAAGCACGGAGACGGCGGGCGCGTCGAAGCCTTCCGAGGCTTTCTTCACCTGGATAAGGACGTCGGCTTTTCCGGCGTGGAACGCCTTCATCCGCTTCTCGTTCTCGGCGTCCGCGATGTCGCCGCTGTGCACCACGACGGCGCGAAGCTCGGGGTGCCACTGTCCGAGCAGCCGCGCGAGGTGGTTCGCGTGCTCCGTCGTCGCCGCGAACACGAGCCCCTGGTGTTGCCCGGGACAGCTCGCGATCTTGGCGTTCAGCGTCGCCGCGAACTCGCGAATGAGCGGCTGGACGTAATCTTCGTTCCAGCGCAGCTCCTGGCGCACGCAGCGCTGGTCGAAGTCCGGCAGTTCGGCCATCTCCGAGGCCGTAAATTCGAGAACCTGGCCGTCGGCGCTCCGCAGTTGGACGGCGTAGTCCTTCATCTGGATGTTCAGCCGCTTCAGGATCCTCCGCTCCTTCCAGGCATCGCGCATGGAGACTTCGAGCAGCGGAGCGATGACGCGATAGCCGTCGGCGTCCGCTTCGTATCGCGCCCCGGCGATGGCCTCGCGATCGAGGCGGACGGGTGTCGCCGAGAGCAGCAACGTCGAGACGACCGGCAGCGTTCCGATCGCCTCCGCCCAGCGGCCTCGTTCGCCGATATGATGGGCTTCGTCGGCTACGAGGTGCACACGCCGCTTGCGGCAGAGCGCTTCATACTTCCTCGCGCCCGCCATCACCTGCTGGTAGCTGGCGACGATGAAGTTGGCGCCCGTCCCGTGGACGCGCTGGAGGGTGGAGTTTTCGGCCAGCAGCTTTCGGATCGGCCTCGGGCTCCCAACCAACCCCAACGCGCGCTCGATGCCGTCGTACACCTGTGTGCGAAGGACATCCGTCGGCGTCAGGTAGAGGCAGGTGTCGGCTCCGGCAAGGTTCGCGGCGACTTCGAAGGAACCGACGCCGATAACCGTCTTTCCATAACCGACGGGAACGACGACGAGCTCCGAACGTGAACCGGCGCGGAGCGCCTCGGCCCAGAGCGCGAGGGCGCGGGCCTGTCCGGGCCGGAGCGCATGGCTCACGGGCGCGGGAGAACCGCAGAGGTGGGGTGGACTCCGCTTATCGGCATCGCAACGAGGCTACTCGCTAAACGCGAGGTAGGCGATGGTGACGCGGAACGTTGGAATGAGGCCCGGTCCACCGCTCGCCGCTGAACCGGCGCTGCCGGGCGGCTGAAGGTACTGGAGCGCGACGTATCCCACCCCGAACGGTGTAGCCACCTGAACCCAGTCGCGGCCCGTCGCCCGAATCACTTCGCCACTGACCGTGACCTCCGTGTAGTCGGCGAGGAGCTTGGCGATCGCCTGGTCCGTGCCGGGGGCGGCCCGGAGATTGAGGCCCGTACCGTCGGCGACGACGACGGCGCGTTCGCCAGCGCTGAAGCTCCGCTGCTTCGCGGCGGCGCCGGAAGGGGCCACCGCCGGAAGGGGCACGCCATCGACCGGGAAGCGGTAGATCCGGAACGCAAGGCCCGGGTACCGCTTCGCCGATCGCGCGGGATCGTAGGCGGAGCGTTCGCGGACAATCTCGTCCCAATTCGCGTTCGAGTCGATGCCATCGAACGTTCCGTTGCCGAGGTTCTGGGTGACGATGAACGTGTGTAGCCCTTCAACGTCGGCCGAGGGGTCCGTCGCGCTCGCAATCTGGACGATGTCGCCGGGAAGAACGTCGGCCAGCTTGCCGGGGTTCGCCTTCGAAGAGTCGTAAACGAGCGTCGCCCCTGCGTCCGTGTAGCCGAGGTGGTAATCGAAGCCGATCTCCCGGCCGAGGGAGTCCGCCACAACCTGCCGAACCCAGGTGAAGCACTGACCGCCCCAGTTCCCCAGGTCCTGATAGGCCCGGGCGATGATCGGGTGGTCGCTGGCTGCCTGCGTATTCGCCGCGCGGGACGTGACGGGAACGGCCACGAGCGCCGCCAGGATGGCGAACGCTGCGACAAGGGTTCCGGCCAGGGCCAGCCGCCGCGGTGCGGGGATCGGCATGAGCACTTCCTGCTTCGGTTCTCTTGGGCTTCTGGCAAGCTAAGTGACGCTTCGCTCTGTGGCAAACTTCACACAACCCTCAAAAGACGGACGTTTGTCCCCAACAACGGGCCCTGTTGACCCTGCTTCCGGATGGTTACGTCTCGTATGCTGCCCACATTCGCGCGAGATTCTCAGACTCGGAGTTCGTCCCGGCCGCCACCCGACGGCCGGCGAGCCCGGCACGCTGGCTCGTTGCCAAAACAACTTGTGGTGAGGTGGGCGCTACGGTTGGCCGCCAGGGCCTGACGCGCCGTCCCGGCGTTATTGTTCCGTTCTGGGAACAATTCGGCCTCGCTCAGTGCCGCGGTCCGCTGGATCGCGCTCGGTTCGTAAACAACGAAACAATATGACTCGTCTTGCGCGTCCGTGTTGATCCCGGTCGTTATCCCGGGGCCTCTCGCTGCCGCCCCAACATCCGGGCCGTTCCGGTGCCCGCATGATCGGCAATGACGGGGGCGCCGGTGCTCGAAAGGCTGGGGAAGGCACGCACACGACGTAGATTTAACGAACGTTTTACAAAAATCCGACGTATCCGCCCCCTGCCGGGCTCTGACGCGGCGGAAACGGCGCCTTCGGCCGGCCGGTCCCGCGGGACGAGAACGCGTATCATGGCGCGCACCACGGCACAGCCCGCCCGAAGGTATGCCGCCAAAGGAGTGAACGATGCGCGCGAATTCCGCCAAGGCCCGCTGGAAGGCGGGCGAAGTGACCGTCGGAGGCTGGCTCTCCATCCCCAGCCCCTTCGTCGCCGAAGTCATGGCCCACCAGGGCTTCGACTGGATCACCGTCGATATGCAGCACGGCCTTATCGACTACCAGGTGGCCGTGACGATGCTCCAGGCGATCAGCACGACCGAGACGATCCCGTTCGTCCGGGTGCCCTGGAACGAGTTCGGGATCATCGGCAAGATGCTCGACGCCGGCGCCTACGGGATCATCATTCCGATGGTGAACAGCGTTGAAGAGGCGAAGAACGCCGTCGCCGCCTGCCGCTACTTCCCCGAGGG
>JANMTH010000400.1:0-4849 GCA_031390305.1 Thermoflexaceae bacterium | reverse complement strand
AGGACGTGGCCCATCTCGTGGAGCACGTTGCTCCAGAGGTCGTACGCGTCCGCCGGAGTGACCGGCGCATCGGACCATGTGTAGCTGCTGTTGAAGGTGATCGACGCAGCACTGACTCGCTCCACTCCATCGACCAGGTCCTTGTTCGCGAAGTCGATGCAGGTGTAGGCGAGGACAGCCGGGGAGAACCCATTCTCCTTCCAGGCGAGGGTGACGAACCCGGGATCCTTGAAGCCGGTGCAGGAGGGGTAGTCGCCGGTCGCCGTCTCAGCGGTCGTCCCGCCCCATTGAAAATGGAACGACTGGCCGGGGGTGACGCTCCACGTGTCGGCGGCAAACTGGGCGGCGAGTGTCAGGCTCAGGCCGGCCGGGCTCCCCGCCGGATTCACGCGGAAGGCCAGGGGAAGTTCGTCCGCCTTCCATTTTCGCCAGATTACGAACGCCGCCGTCGCGCTGGGCTCGCCCTCCCTCGGCAGAAGCTGGTCGAGCGCGCGCTCGGCATCGGCCCCTTCGGCGAGCACTGCGTGGACGTAGGTCGCGCTTCCGTCGGCATGCGCTACCAGCCGTTCGGCGGAGAAGGTGGCGCCACTCTGTTCATCGGCCCTCGCCTCCATTCCCGCGGCCACAGCGGCCACAACCACAAGTACCGCCAGGAGCCCACCGCTGAAGATACGCATCGCCGTAGGGGAACATGGTGGGGAACTGTCGGCAAGCTGTTGGGAAAGGCCCTCGCCCGGTGGGGTTCTCGCGGGCGCGCCGCGGCCCTCCTCGCGCCGACCGCCGCGATGCCTACACAACCCCGGCTCCAGGCCCTACACCGAATATGGACCGCCGTAGCTTCAAGCCGACTCTGCCAGCGATGGAAACCCTCCCTTCCCTACGCCTCAACACCACCATCGTTTCCTTTCCACCCCTATCTCTGACAGCATGGAAGGAGGAGAACGGATGCTCGACAAGATTTCGATACAGGTAACTGGCGGTGATGGTGGCCATGGGGTTGTGAGCTATCACCGTGAAAAGTTTGTGCCCACGGGCGGCCCCGATGGTGGAGATGGTGGCCGGGGAGGCCGTGTCGTCTTCCGCGCCGTCGATGATGTTTACACGCTCGAACAGTACCGCTCCAAGCGGAAGTTCAAGGCCGGTAACGGCGGTAACGGCGGCCCCAACCTGCGGACGGGCGCCCACGGAGGCGATATCGTCCTCGATGTCCCGGCCGGCACGGTCATCACGGAGATGGAGAGCGGGGAGCTGATCGCCGACCTGGCGAAGAAGGACGACGAGGTGATCGCCGCCTACGGTGGCCGCGGGGGCTGGGGAAACAAGCGGTTCGCCAGTAGCACGAACCAGACTCCTTCGTACTCACAGAAGGGCCATAGCGGCGAAACGATCGAAGTTGGCCTGGAACTGCGCCTGCTCGCGGATGTGGGACTGCTGGGCCTCCCGAACGCAGGCAAATCGACCTTCCTGGCCGCCGTATCGGCAGCCAAACCGAAGATAGCGAACTACCCATTTACGACGCTGGAGCCGATGCTCGGCGTGGTGAACTCCGGGTACGATCGCTTCACCCTCGCCGACCTGCCGGGCCTGGTGGAGGGCGCCAGCGAAGGCTATGGCCTCGGCTTCGAATTCCTGAAGCACATTCGCCGCTGCCGCGTGCTCCTCCATGTTATCGATTGCTCCTCTCCCGACCCGGTGACGGACTACGAACTGATCGAGGGAGAGGTGCGGGCCTACGACGCGAAGCTGGAAACGATTCCGCGCGTGATCGTGGTCACCAAGGCCGATCTCGATGGAGACACGGCACACGCTTCGGCGAAGACGCTGGCCAGGCACGTCGACCGGTCCGTTCGCGCCGTTTCCGCCGAAACGGGCGAGGGAGTCGCCGACCTCATCGCTGAGCTGATGCTGCTGGTACGTACCGAACGCCAGAAGGCAGACGAAGCCGGGCCGGAGGACGTGCCGATCATCCGGCCCGAATCACGAGAGCGATTCTCCGTGACGTCCCTTGGCCCCAACCGCTTCGAGATCGAAGGCCGCCGGGTCGTCCAGTTCGTCGAGATGATGGACACGGAGATGGAGGGCTCGCGGGACGAGGTCATCCGCCGGCTCGACCGTTGGGGAGTGGCGAAGGGGCTTCGTCGCGCCGGTGTAGCGCCAGGGGACCGCGTGGTTTTCGGCGAAGTAGAGTTCGTCTGGCCCGATTAGCGGGCAGAGGTGACGAAGACCAGAGGGTTGCGCCGAGGCGTCCGCGCCTGATTGGAGGCGTCCCCAAAAACGCGCCCGGCGATTCCCGTACAATGGCCGCATCAGGATCAGGAGCAGCGATATGGCCATCCCCGTCGAACAGGTCGAAGCGATCTTCACGGCCGTTGAGAACGACGACGCGGCCGGCCTTCGCCACCTTATCCAGAACCGCGCCGACATCGTCGACGCGCAACGGAAGGCGGACGGCCTCTCCGTGCTCCTCTACGCGATGTACCTCGGCAAATGGGAGATGGTGGACCTGATAGCGCCGTTCCACCCCGGGCTCGACATCTTCGAATCGGCGGCCCTCGGGCGGGAGAGCCGGATTCAGCACCTCGCGACAACGAATCCCCGGTTGGTGACCAAGCGCACGCCGGACGGCTGGACGGCGCTCCACCTGGCGGCCTTCTTCGGCCAGCTAAACGCGGCGCGAGTCCTCATCGAAAAGGGCGCCGACGTGAAAGCGCGGAGCGCCAACGAACAGGCCAACTGCCCGCTCCATTCGGCCGCCGCCGGCCGCCACTTCTCGGTCTGCGAACTGCTGATCGGCAGCGGTGCTGAAGTTGACTCCCAGCAGCATGGCGGCTTCACGGCGCTTATGGCGGCTGCCCAGCACGGCGATCGCGGGCTTGGCGAACTGCTCATCAAGCGCGGGGCGGGCCGGGCGATCCGCAACGACGGGGGAAAGACGGCCGCCGATATCGCCGCTGACAACGGGCACACCGAGATGGCGGCCTTCCTGCGCCCGTAGCGCCACCCCCACCCGTTGTGAGGTACGGAGTCCCTCCGGCCCGGTACCGATTGTTGACGGCCTGAACGGAGTTCGGCAGTCAGCCCTGTGCCACGCCTGGCGACCGGGGGGCCATTCGGTCAGATCAAACGGGACCTGTGGCCGTGGAAGGGCCGGTCCTGGCATGCCATGCTCCGGCGGAGGCGGAGGCGTCACTCCGTCCGCAAGGACAGGCAGGATCCAATGGCAGCAACGCAGACCCTGGCCAGGACGGAGCCGGTGACAACAGAAAGCTTCGACGTCCTGATCGTCGGAGCAGGGATATCCGGGGTAGGCGGCGCCTATCACCTCAAAGGCCAGCGTCCCGGTACGAGCTTCGTCGTGCTCGAAGCGCTCGATGGCTTCGGCGGCACGTGGTGGACGCATCGCTATCCCGGCATCCGTTCCGACAGCGACCTCTATACGTTCGGCTATCGCTTCAAGCCGTGGACGAGCGCACCAGTGGCCACCAGGGACGAGATCCTCAAGTACATGGGCGAGGTGATCGATGAGAACGATCTCGACCAGCACATCCGATACAACCACAAGATCACCTCCGCGAAATGGTCGAGCGAAGAGAATCGGTGGACGATCGAAGCCACACGCACGGACACCGGCCAAGTGCGACGGTTCACGGCGAACTTCCTCTGGATGTGCCAGGGCTACTACCGCCATTCGGAGGGCTATACGCCCGAATGGCCAGGCATCGAAGAGTACCGGGGCCAGATCGTGCATCCCCAAACCTGGCCAGAGGACCTCGACTACGCCGGCAAGAACGTGGTAGTGATCGGCTCGGGGGCCACAGCCGCCACCCTTGTGCCGGCGATCGCGGCCGACTGCGGCCATCTCACGCTGCTGCAGCGCTCGCCCACCTACTTCATCCCCGGCCGTAACCAGAACGACCTCGCCGACACGCTGCGCGAACTCGAGATCGACGAAGCGTGGATCCACGAAATCGTCCGCCGCAAAATCCTGTTTGACCAGGAGACCTTCACGCGCCGCGCGATCGAAGAACCAGATGCCGTGAAGGAGGAGCTCATCGCGGGCGTGAGGGCCTACCTCGGCCCCGACTTCGATATCGAGACCCACTTCACGCCGCGTTACCGGCCGTGGCGGCAACGCATAGCCTTCGTTCCGGACGGCGACATCTTCGAGGGTATCAATGCTGGCAAGGCTTCGATAGTAACCGACGAGATCGAACGGTTCACGAAAAAAGGCATTCTTCTGAAATCTGGAAAGGAACTCGAGGCCGACATCATCATCACCGCGACTGGCTTCAACCTCAGCGTGCTCGGCGACATCTGCTTCGAGATAGACGGCAAGCCGCTCGCTTTCGCGGACACGGTCACCTACCGGGGAATGATGTTCACCGGGGTGCCGAACCTGCTCTGGGTATTCGGCTATTTCCGCGCAAGCTGGACGCTACGGGCCGATCTACTCGCCGATTTCGTCTGTCGCCTCCTCGCCCAGATGGAGCGGAAGGGAGCCCGGCGCGTCGAGGTCGTGCTACGGCCGGAGGATAGGGACATGGAACTCCTCCCCTGGATGGATCCGGAGAACTTCAACCCCGGCTACCTCATGCGCTCGATGGATCTTCTCCCGAAGCGTGGCGCCAAACCCGAGTGGCAGCACTCGCAGGACTACTGGCGGGAGAAGGACGAGATCCCGGCGATCGATCTCGATGCCCCGGAGTTTGTTTACCGGTAGCGGGGCAAACGCTGGCAGAGAAGGAGGGCCGGGACTGTTTCCCGGCCCTCGGGCGTCGTGGAGTCCGTGGATTCGGGGGTAGTACACAGCTGCTGGCTCGCACCTCGCCGAGACGCGAGAGATGGCCAT
>JANMTH010000390.1:0-1895 GCA_031390305.1 Thermoflexaceae bacterium | reverse complement strand
AGCACGATCCGTTCCGTGTACTCCACGAGGGTCGCAATCTCCTCGGGATCGAGGCTCCGCGGCGGGTAGACGGCCATCGAGTCGCCGGAGTGAACGCCTGCCCGTTCGATGTGCTCCATGATCCCGGGGATGAGCACCTCGCTGCCGTCGCAGATAGCATCGACTTCGACCTCGCGCGCTTCGAGAAATTTGTCGATAAGGACAGCCTTTCCCTGGGCCGCCTCCGCCGCCTGGGCGAGGAAGCCGACCATCTCGCTGGCGTTCTGGACGATCTCCATCGCCCGCCCACCGAGCACGTAGGAGGGGCGGACGAGGACGGGATAGCCGATCTGCTGCGCCGTCTTCAGCGCCTCTTCGAGGGTGAACACGGCAGCGCCCGGCGGTTGGGGGATGCCGAGGTCCTGGAGGAAGCGCTCGAACAGGCGGCGGTCCTCGGCCGTATCGATCGCCTCGGCGCTCGATCCGATGATCGGCAGGCCCGCGCGCCGAAGCGCGCCCGCGAGGTTGATCGCTGTCTGGCCCCCGAACTGCACGATGCTGGCCGGCGCCGCGCCCGTGCCGGCTTCGTTCTCGAGGATGTCCCGGATGCCCTCCTCGTCGAGCGGCTCGAAGTAGAGCCGATCGCTGGTGTCGAAATCGGTGGAGACCGTCTCCGGATTGGAGTTCGCCATAATCGCCCGATAACCGGCCTTCTGGAGCGCCCACGCCGCGTGCACGCTGGCGTAATCGAACTCGATCCCCTGGCCGATGCGGATAGGGCCGCTGCCGATCACCAGCGCGGCGTTGCTCGGCTCGGGCAGCGCTTCGTTCTCCACCTCGTAGCAGCTGTAGAAGTACGGCGTCACGGCGTCGAACTCAGCGGCGCAGGTATCGACCATCTTGTAGACGGGCCGAATCTCCCATTCGTGGCGGAGCGTGCGGATCTGCTCGGGCAGCCGGTCCGCCAGCTGGCCGACCATCTCGTCGCTGAAGCCGAGCCGCTTTGCGTCGCGAAGGAGGCCGGGATGGAGCGGTTCGGCCAGAAGCCGCTTCTCCATTGCGACGATGTTCTGCAACCGTTCGAGGAACCAGGGATCGACGCCGGTTGTGCGCGCCACGTCCATCGTCGTCCGCCCACGTCGCAGCGCCGCCATCAGCGCCCAGAGCCGCTCGTCGGTTGCCCCCAGCGGGAAGTCTCCGCCGTTCCGCCATTCGGGCCGTTCCCAGAGCAGCGATCGCCCACCGACCTCGAGCGACCGCACGGCCTTATTGAGGGCCGCCTCGAAGCTCCGGTCGATCGCCATCACCTCGCCGGTCGCCTTCATCTGCGTGCCGAGGGAGCGGTCGCCGAGGGCGAATTTGTCGAACGGCCAGCGCGGGATTTTGACCACGCAGTAGTCGATGGCGGGTTCGAAGGCGGCCGTGGTGCGCTGCGTAACAGCGTTCGGGATCTGGTCGAGCGTCTTGCCGCAGGCGATCTTGGCCGCCACGCGAGCGATCGGATAGCCCGTCGCCTTCGAGGCGAGGGCCGACGACCGGGAGACGCGCGGGTTGACTTCGATGACATAATACGGCAACGGGTCCGCCGGATCCCCTTCCCAGTCGCGGACATCCTTCCGTGGCGCCAGCGAAAACTGGACGTTGCAGCCGCCTTCGATCCCGAGCTCCGTAATGATCCGGAGGGCGGACGAGCGGAGCATCTGGTAATCCTTGTCGCTCAGCGTTTGCGACGGTACGACGACGATGGAGTCCCCTGTGTGGACGCCCATCGGGTCGAGGTTCTCCATGTTGCAGATCGTGATGCAGTTGCCCGCGCTGTCGCGCATCACCTCGTACTCCACCTCTTTCCAGCCGAGGAGGTTCTTTTCGATGAGCACCTGGGTGATCGGGCTCGCTTCGAGACCGGTGCGGGCGAT